>DUKC01000216.1 GCA_013329495.1 Thermoplasmata archaeon | reverse complement strand
CGGAATATGCCCACCGCCCTTTATTCTGTCGATCATTGCTTTTAGCTTTTCCTCCCTATCAGGCACGCTCAAGAAGAACTTAAGTAGGGGCTGTTCTGGAGTTTTCTTTCCCAGCACTTCTTTGTCTTCATATCCCGTGATTCTTTTCATAGCATCATTTACCAAAATCCAATTATCCACTTTATCTACTACCCAAAGAGGGTCGGCGATATTGGCTATTATCGCTTCTGCATAGAGTCTAGCTTCTTCTGTTTCAGCTTCACGCTTTCGCAACTCTTCGATGTTGCTTTGTATTGTTTCCACCATCCGATTTATGTCGTCTTTCACTTCGCTAAACTCTTTGATTGGTGATTTTATGTCAATCCTTGCACTCAGGTCGCCTTTGGCAATTTCATTGCTAGTCTCTGATAATTTTGCAAATGGCTCAGCAATTTTACGGGTAACGACCAGCGAAAGAGCGATACCAACCACTGCCGCAAGTATTCCAGCCGCTATGATTGCATTTCTTATCGAAGTTAGAGGGGCTGTAAATTCATCTATAGACTCGACAATACACAGATGCAGGTCGAGAGGCTCAAAATAATCTATAAACAAAGCATAAAGTCCCTTCTTTCCAATCCATGGAATTTCGACCTGGGACGTTCTATTATAGGTGTGCATTACCAGCTCTGTCACAGCCCTGAGCTTGACGTGCAAGTCGTAAACGCTCTCTATCCCTTCGGCAGGCAGAGAAGGATGAAAGGCAAAGGTTCCGTTCGAAAACTCTGCATATACATATCCACTTTCTCCCTTCCCCAAGCCCTGGGACATATTTCTGGTCCCGTCGGACTGCAAAGGACCTGCCAGCAGGTCAGCAACGCTCTCTAAAGCCTCTTGTTTGCTGAGCTCCCCTTTTTCTATTTTTTCATTGTAGTATTCGCAAGTTCTAAGACTATAATCCATCCTTTCTTCTAGGTCTCGCATGCATGTTTCATAGACTTTGTCATAACTTTGAGTATAGGCAAAATATCCAGCTATTATTAAAGGAATTAAAATGAGTGCCACAAACACCAATCCAAGCAGTTTTCTTAAACGCATCTAGATTCCCCCTTTTCTTTAGCTTAGCCGACTTGGCCTGTACCTGATGAGCTCCTTTACACCTTCGGTTGTTGTTTTAATTGTCAGGACTGTTCCAATCTTGGTCTCTTCTTCGGTGTAGGTTTCTGATTTTATTGTGGCTCCGCTTTCTCTATCAACCCACTCAATGCTGTTTGTGAACATCTTTATAGTCAGTGTCTGATTCTTTCTCACCAACCCTTCTCCCACAAGATGCATTTCGTGGGTTAATCTAAAACAGTCAAACTCTCCAGCAGGAACCCTTATCCTTTCCATTCCTTCCAATCTGTTCTCGGTCTCGCCTACAAAATTAATGCAGATCTTAGGCATTCTAGCCTCAAACTCTATGGGTGTTGTCCATCCACCCCAAAAGGGTCCAATCGCGATTGGCAAGGGCTTGACTGGATAGGTTGCTGGCAGTTGCTCAAAATTTAGTGTTACTTCTTTTTCCGTTGCTCGCCTTAACGCAGGAGGTTCTACGCTCACTATATTCAATGATTTTGGTTTGCCCTTGCTTGTCTGAGTTTGAATCCAAACTGCCTTAATAGCTTGAGGAGGCTGAGAAGTTTGTATGATCATATCACATCGCACGGTGAATTCATTGGCTTTAACTCGAAGGACATCTGTTTTTAGTTTCGTTTTTGTATCTATCTTTTGGCCTGCTATTTCTTGGGTTTGGATTGCCTCATAAACGTAGGTTTCGCCGGGTTTAAAATTATAGGATAAATCATATACTTCACGTGGCCATAGTAAAAATCCTACAACTCCAGCGACTGCAACCACCGCTACGATTATTCCGATTATTGCAATCTTTGTTAATTTTGCCATAAGGTTTAGATAGTTATTTTGGTTAAATAATTTATGTGAATGCTATGAATTTATAAGTTTTAGAGATTTTCCTTTTTGTTTAGCTTTTATTTTTACTTGCTTCAATATTGCATAGGAAGAATTCTAATGTGTATGTCAGAGTGGGATGCACTTGGATTCCCGGTGAGAATTGACTTTTTGATTACTATTTGCTGAACTCAGAAATTTGTAGATTATACAGCATTTTAAAATTTCGTGACGGTTTCGAATCGTATCTCGCTCTTGCTTGCCGAATAGTGAGATGGGTGAAAGTTTGGAAGCCCACCACTATTATATAAAGTGATAAAAGCTTATAAGGCCTTAAAGTTATAAGAGTTGATTGGAAAAGTCCATTCCTCAAAAACAAGATCTACCACTCAATGAAAGATTAAATTAGGCCAACTTCGATTCTTATTTGCTTTCTAATTGCGTTTTTGGGGAAGTTTGTAGCCGGTTAAGGCTACCACCTTAGTCACCCCTTTAACGTATCTGCCGCAATAGTAATCACCTGGCACTATAAGCCTCACAGGACCATCCTCACGGTCCAGAGGCTTTCCATTTTTTTCGTAAGCCAGAATTATATCCTCACCAGATACCTGATTGAAAACTTCGCCCCAAGACAAAATTATACCATAGCCATCTTTTCCTATTGCCCTTATACAGTCCTCACAGCTAACATTAGCTCCTCTTGTTCCTCGATAGCCCGCCACCAGCATGGCCTCTTTTAGAGACGCCCCAGCATAAACGAATTCTCCGATGTATCCCTTATGGGAACCTACCATCGTTACGGGTACGTATCGTTTTTCCAATTTCTTAAGATCATCTACAGACATGCTCGTCTTTCTTTCAAAAAGGCCTTCGAAAGTAATCTTTTCTCCTGATTGCGAGGATGCAGATGTTATTGGTTGACAAAAAATTTCCATGCTAACAAGTGATGTTACACACATAATCATTACTATCAAACTAATGAACTTCCTTTTCATCATCTCACGTTATGCATAAAATATCATAACGGCATTTAAACCTTTTGTCAGAATTAAACAAAATTTTAATGTGAGTGCAGGGGACGAGATTTGAACTCGCGAATCCCTACGGAACAGGACCCTCAATCCTGCGCCTTTGACCTGGCTTGGCTACCCCTGCATTTTCCACAGCTTGTCTCCAACGTGGAACATAGACTTTATCGCTTTGCCTTTTTTAGCTTTTATCATTTGTTTTCCATCCATGATTGCTTTTCCGATTGCCAAAGGCATGCGATGTCCCTCATCGCAAACCCAAACGATGTCATTCTCTTCTATCTGGGCGTCGGCACTAACTATGCCTGGAGCCATCACGTCTGCTCCTTCTGACACATACTTTATCGCTCCTTTGTCCACCATAACCCATCTTCGTTTAGGCTTGTATTTTATCAAACCCCTCAGAGTCAGGAAGTAATGATTGTCATGCCTGAATGCCAAGGGCTCCTCTTGGATAAGCAGCAGGTGTTGATCGGATGCTTTAGCCACCTCTACGGGTTCATGCTCATCTATTTCACAACCAAAGATTTGATTTAGCTCTTTGAGTGCCTCTTTGCTGTCTCTTTTTGGTAGGTAATGACGTGAAGACAATTTGTTCATTGTTTGAAAAGAGGAACGTATTAATAAATCTTTATTCTTCAGACTGCCTCTCAAGTTCAGCTACGGGTTTTTTCTTGCAAATGAAACCTCAATTTACGAATGAAATGATTTGAAGAACCCCCATTCGATCGCAAACAGACCGTTTCAATAGATTTAAATATAAAATACATATTATCTTGTATTTCATAGGAGACAAGGATGCCACCTCAAAAGAAAACAGCAGATTTATTGAATGAGAGTCTAAACAAAAGGATACTTGTGGAGTTAAAAGGAAATCGTGAATACAGGGGCATACTCGAGGGTTACGATCATCCTCACATGAATTTGGTTTTGAGAAATGCGGAAGAAGCCAAGGACGGAGAGATTGTCCGAAAAATAGACAGGGTAATAATTAGGGGAGATAACATAATATACATCTCACCTTGAGGAAAAAAATGTCAAAAGGAACTCCTTCAAAGTTCGGTGGCAAGAAGTCCCACATCAGGTGCAGACGATGTGGAAAGCACGCGTACAATGTCAAAGAAAAAGTTTGCGGTGCGTGCGGCTATGGAAAAAGCAAAAAGCTCAGAAGCTACAGCTGGGCAAAGTCCCATTAGATCGAGAGTTTTTTGTTATCTTCGGGAAGGAAAATTTCTGCAAAATCTTTGAGTTCTTCGGCGAGTGGAGTTCTGTCTTCGGAATGAAACAAAACTATTTTTTCGGGTTTGCATGCCTTCGCAAATCTCACCAGCTGAGAATGCCCCGCATGCGCACTAAAATCGAAGTGCTTGACCCCACAGTTTATCTTTTCTTTGGCGCCTCTGCTGTTGATCGTCCCGTTGTCTAGCAATTGCCTTCCATTCGTGCCAGGTACCTGGAAACCTGTGAGGAAAATGGCAGATCTTGGGTCATCCTTTATTTGCTCGAGGTACCAGAGGACCGGCCCCCCGTCAAGCATGCCCGAAGTTGTTATGACTACCCCGTCTTGAAGGGCTGCTCTTCGATTGTGGGAAGTTCTCACCTCTTTCATCCTTTTGTGCACCTTGTTCAGCGCCTTGGCGGAGTACAAAAAACCGGGATTTCTTAGAAATATCCGGGTGATAGCGTTGCCCATCCCGTCGCACCACACCTGAAATCCCTGGTCCTTCAAGATCAGAGCTACTTCCTGGCATCTCCCAACACCAAAAGCGGGAATGATTGCTTTCCCATTTCTCGCCAACACCTCGTCAATTTGTTCAATAAACTTCTTTTCGAGAGTTTTTCTGTCCTCATGCTCCCTTCCTGCATAGGTTCCCTCCAAGAACAGCGTGTCGCATCTCACGGGTTTGGCTCCTTTGAGCAAGTGCATGTCCATTGTTTGGAGATCTCCTGTGAAGACCATTGTAGAGTCGTTATTTATCTCGAACATGAGTGCACCTGGAATGTGACCGGAGGGGTGGGCAATGATCCTGGTGCCTTCTAACTCGTATGTGTCTCCAGGATTGATATCAACCCAGCTGTTAAGGGCGTTTGAGATATCCTGAGAGGAGTAAGGAATGGAGTAGCCCTCTGCTTTGGAAATCTTAACGGAGTCTTTTTGCAATAGCTCCGAAATTTCTTTAGTCACTCTGGTGCCGATCACACTTGTTTTGTACTTCCTACAAAGCCAGGGGATCATGCCAGAATGATCGAGATGAGCGTGGGTCAAGAAAGTCGCATCAACGGGAGGGGCTGGAGCGGGATATGAGGGGGGCTTTCCGGGCGCCATGCCATAATCAAACAACAGTTTCTTCTCCCTCAGACGCATCACCATTCCCAATTTGCCCACTTCAGATGCACCTCCAAGGAAATTGATTTCTACCATGCTAAAGTAGTAAGAGAGGTCTTGTTAAAAACCTTTAGGTTGTGTTTTGAGGGGGGATGCAGCAAAAAGATTGTTTCTTTAAGCTCTGATTGTTATGGGAAGCTCTTCGGTCTCAAGCCTGGGCCTTCCCACCATGACCCCAACAATTCCGTACTTTCCGGGAGCGGGAAAAGCCTCTGCGCCGGTTTCCTTGTCAAAATAGGAAAGATCCCACTCCAGTGTGTCCTCAAGGCTCTCTCCGGGTTTTAAAATTATTTGTCCCATTACTTGGGCAAACATCATCTCATCAGACCATCTTCCGAGAAGCTCTTTTCCCTTGTACAAATGAAGATCAAATCGTTGAGCTGAGAAGAAATCAATGAATTCATCTTCTTTCCCGTTGTTTTTTAGAATTAGCTTTGCGACTAACTTCTCTCCTCTCTTTATGCTCGGATTTTCAATATCTATAATCAATTCAAGACCCTCTTTTTTGCTTTCTTTAGACCCTGAGCTATTCGCGTAAAAAACGAAAAAGAGGGTTACTGCCGTAACAATGCAAACAAGAATTAGGATGAGTGCGAAGCTTCCTGAGATCTTCATTATTTTAATTAATGAAAGTGCTGACTTAAAAACATTTTCCATAAAATGCGCTTCTTATTGTTTGCCATTCAGTCCATGCTTCCCGCAGACACGCAGAATGTTATCAACTAGTTTTCTCGGGAGATGCAAAAAGTGTCGAAGAGATGGGAATAAACCAAAAAGTTTGCTTTTCTTGTAAAAGTCTCTATTGAGGGCAGGAAAAAAAATCGACTAAGGCGGTAGATGAGTTAGCTAGGAATAGGCCATGCCAAAAGGGTTCAAGCCCTATTATCTCAGAATGACTTCAAATCTATTCACCTCAATCACAAACAAAAAAAGACGAGGGCCTCTTGAGAATTGTATCTCATTGGCCACCTGAGACCCTTCAAAGATTGTTCGAATAATAAACTCTTTTTCCGCTTTCTTCTCTTCTGAATCTGCCAAAATCTTTTATTCCAAGAAGAACACTGCCGTCAAAGACCGGCCCCTCCTTACACACTCTCAGTCCCTCGCCAATAACACATGAGCCACATATGCCAATTCCGCATTTCATGTATCTCTCTAGGGACATTTGTGAATCGATATCGTTTTGCTCCGCAATCTTAGCCAGCTTACTCAGCATGAGTTCTGGTCCGCAACCAAGAATCAGGTCATAATCCCCTTGATTGATTAACTCTTCAGCTCGATCTGACGCATAGCCATGATAATCCCTGCTCCCATCATCTGTGCATTTATGGTATTTTAGGGGCATAGATTCAAACTTGCTTTCATATATTAGAAGATCACCGCGTCTTGCTCCCTGTACAAGTGAAACTTTTTTTTGCTCATTTAGAGCCTTCTTAACCGCGGGAAACAGGGGGATTGTGCCGGTTCCCCCACCAACGAACAATAGATTGTTACGATCTCTAGGGAGGTGAAAGCCATTACCGTAAGGACCCCTTACCCCCATCTTAGCTCCGACACTAAGCTTGTGAAGCTCCTCGGTAGCCTCCCCGACCCTTTCTGCGGTTATTGAGGACATCTCGCCTATCTCGGCCACAGCCATCGGAATCTCATCAATGCCAGGCAGCCAAACCATGACAAATTGTCCTGGATATGCTCCCGATATCTTCTCATCTCTGAATCTTAAGCTCTTGTAAAAAGGGCCTTCTTCTTCAATTTCCAAAATCTCAACCAATCGAGGTCTTTCCATAAGTTTAAAAGATGATTAATTATAAATAGAATTTGCTTTTTCTCTAAGGTAAAATGTCAAAGCAATACGACCCCTCTGGCATCGAAGAGAAGTGGCAAAACAGATGGCGCAAAGAGAAAGTATTCGAAGTCATACCTGAAAAACAAAAGACAAAGTTCTACTGTTTGGAGATGTATCCCTATCCCTCGGCTACCCTTCACATGGGTCACCTTCGAAATTACGTTCTGGGGGATTGCCTGGCAAGATTCAAACGTGCACAGGGTTACAACGTTCTTTATCCTATGGGTTATGATGCTTTTGGGCTGCCTGCAGAGAATGCTGCCATAAAGCATGGGATAAATCCTAAGGAGTGGACTCTGAACAACATCAAAAAAATCAAGCGTCAACAGCAGAGAATGGGTCTTAGCTATGACTGGTCTCGTCAGATTCAGACCTGTGATGAAGAGTATTACCGCTGGAACCAGTGGATATTTCTGAAATTCCTTGAGAAAGGCTTGGCTTATCAAAAAGAGGCTTGGGTGAACTGGTGCCCGAAGTGCGGAACAGTTCTGGCGAACGAGCAGGTCGTTAATGACAGGTGCTGGAGATGCTCACACAGAGTCGAAAGAAAAAAGCTAACGCAGTGGTTTTTCAGGATAAGGAATTATGCGGATGATCTGCTTAATGATCTGGACGAGCTGAATTGGCCAGAACGGGTCAAAGAAATGCAAAAGAACTGGATAGGAAGAAGTGAGGGGGCCGAAATAAAATTCAAGGTAAAGGGAAGCAGGGAGGAGGTTTCGATCTTTACTACAAGAGCAGATACCTTATATGGAGCCACATTCCTAACATTTGCTCCCGAGCACCCCCTGGTAGAAAGATGGGTCAAAGGAACACGCTTTGAGGAAGGCTGGAAAGAGCTCCTTGCCCTAAGCCAAAAGAAGGATATGGTAGAGAAAGAAAAGAAAGGTCTATTCATTGGCAAGCATGCTCTGCACCCGATCACTATGGAAGAAATTCCCATATGGATAGGGAGCTTTGTTCTTTACGAGTACGGGGGCGGTGCCGTGATGGGCGTGCCTGCTCACGACCAGAGAGATTTCGAGTTTGCAAAACAAAACGATTTGCCGATAAAGCTGGTCATTCAGCCCTTTGAACACAAACTCGATGAGGGAAGGCTTACGAGGGCGTTCACTGAAGAGGGTTACCTGGTTAACTCGGGGGAATTTAATGATTTGCCAAGCAAAGAGGGGACCGCAAAGATAACCAAAAAGCTCGAAGAGCTTGGCAAAGGAAAAAAGGCTGTCGACTACAAGCTGAAGGATTGGCTCATCTCCAGGCAGAGGTACTGGGGGACACCCATTCCGATTGTTTATTGTGAGGGCTGCGGTGTCGTTCCGGTGCCTGAGAAAGATCTACCCGTGACTCTACCAAAAGATGTGGAGTTTACGGGATCTGGAAATCCTTTGGAAACATCAAAAAGTTGGGTTGAAACGACTTGCCCAAAATGTGGTGGAAAAGCAAGGAGAGAGACAGACACCATGGACACTTTTGTCGACTCTTCGTGGTACTTCTTAAGATATTGCTCGCCACATCAAAAAAACTCACTGGTTGACAAATCAGATGCAAAGTATTGGATGCCTGTTGATCAGTACATAGGAGGGATTGAGCATGCAGTTATGCATCTCTTGTATTCAAGGTTCTTTGCAAAAGCTATGAGAGATTTTGGGCTGATAGAGGTTGAGGAGCCTTTCTCGAAGCTGCTCTGTCAGGGAATGGTAAAGAATTTAACACCGTTCTGCCCCCAATGCAATCGCTTTCTGCACTCCTCTGAGGTAAGCAACAATCTGTGCAGCTCTTGCGGGGGTGAGATACAGATGAGATCTGTAGCGATGTCAAAATCTTTGGGGAACATTGTCGAACCAGAAAAGTTGATTACCAAATATGGGGCGGACACAGCTCGGTTCTTTACCCTGTTTGCTTCAAATCCCGAGAGTGACTTTGAGTGGTCAGAATCTGGAATCGAAAGCATCTTTAGACTGATGAAAAAAATCTATGAACTTCTCACTTTCCGACCCAGGGAATGTCGAACTTCATGGGATCCCTATGATGATTGGCTCAACTTCAGACTGCATCAAACAATAAAGCAAGTTACAGAATCGATCGATCAGCTCAAGTTACGAGATGCCCTGAACTATTTGAATGAACTCATAAACAGCTTGAATTCTTATAGAGAAGTCAAACCAAACAAAAAGTTGTTTGGGGAAATATCGAAAGATTTACTCTTGATGCTATCGCCCATAGTTCCTCACCTGTGCGAGGAAGTGTGGGAACAAAATGGGAGCGGGGAATTTATATCACTTGAACGGTGGCCAACCTACGACAAGAAGATAATCAAAGAAGAAACCAAGTGGGATATGCTGGAAAGTCTGATTGAAGATATTAAAGAGATTTTGAAAATAACAAAAATGAGGCCAAAACGCATCAATCTAATTGTTGGGCTTCCTTGGAAATACGAGTTTTTCTCGAAACTCAGGGAGTTGCTTGAAACGACCAAGACCCAACAGGTTATAATGAAGACGCTCATGAAGGAGCAGGAGTTAAGGAAACATGGAAAGGAGATCAGCGGTCTGCTAAAAAAGGTGATTGACAAACCTTCTCTGCTTTCCTCAAGAGCGCTTAGCAGAGAAGATGAATTTGATTTTCTGGAAAAAGCAAAGGACATTCTGACAAAGCAATTTGGTGTTCAGACTGAGGTGATTATAGAAGAGGAAAGCACCCAAGCAAAAGCAAAACAAGCGTTACCTAGAAGACCTGCTATCTTAATCGAATAAATTGCTGATTTAGCAATATATAACCATTTGGAAGTTGAAGGTCCTCTATAATAAAATTAATAATGGCCTAGAAGCCCACGAGACTTTGCAACCCGTTCACAAATGCTAAAAACAAAGAGTCCTATGCAAAAATAAAAGGCTCCATTAAGAATTAGGAGGACAAGATCAAGCGAAGAGAGTTTAAAAAAGGAGAGATTTTTTGACATTACCTCATTAATTAGATTGAAACCTAGAGAAAGAGGCAAAGCTTTGAGCATTGAATATTGATAGATAGGTGCAGCAATAAATCCCAAGAATATCCATTGTAAAATCTGAAAAAAGGCTTGAATTTGCTTGAATACTAAAGCCAACCCTCCAACCATGAATCCAATTCCGTAGACACTTGCAAGGGAAATTAATGTAGAGGGCAAAACAATTATACCTGGTCTCATTGATTGCCATGCGCACCTTATCATGAATGGAGAACTAGGTAATTATGATACATTTTTAGAGCCTATCTCAACACTTTCAATAAAAGCAACCCTTAATGCTAAAAAATGCATAGAAAGTGGTTTTACTACCATCAGAGATTTGGCCTCTTGTGAATACATAGGAGTATCCGTAAGAAATTGCATAAATTCTGGATTAATTGAGGGACCTAGAATTATTTGTGCAGGAAAGGCTCTTTCAACCACGGGAGGTCATGGTGAATTCTTCCCTCCATGGATAGATTTTAAAGGCTTCAAAGGGGGAAACTATGTAGCAAGAGTTGATGGGGCAGCTGAAATAAGGAAGGAAGTTAGAAAACAAATTGCAGCGGGTGTTGATCTCATAAAGGTAGCAACTTCTAGTGGAATTCTGGAAGAAGTAACCGAACCAGGTAATGCAGAATTTTCAGATGAAGAGCTAAAATTAATAGTTGAAGAAGCAAAAAGAAAGGGAAAAAACGTTGCAGCTCATGCAAATGGGGAGGGAATAAAGTCCTCATTAAAAGCAGGAATAAAATCTATTGAGCATGGATTTTTGCTTGACGAAGAAGGAGCAAAACTAATGAAAGAAAAAGGAGCATTTTTAGTCCCAACTCTAAAAGTAATAGATTCATGTCTTAAAACTAATGAGAAGTTTTTTACTAAAGCAATAGCTAGAAAAATTAGAAAGATTAAAGGAATACCCGAAGATAGCTTCAAAAAGGCATTAAAAAACAATATTAAAATTGCAATGGGAACAGATGCAGGATCACCAAATAACTTTCATGGAGACAATTCAGTAGAATTGGAGTTAATGGTAAAAAATGGAATGAGTAAAATCCTGACTTCCCGGATTATAA
>DUKC01000021.1 GCA_013329495.1 Thermoplasmata archaeon | reverse complement strand
ATAAACTACCTTTTGAGGTGTGGGGGCTAACGCCCTATGGCAAGCCTTCCTTTTATTTTATTTCTTTTTGTTTTTTTATTTCTTTATCATTCTCTCCTGTATACTCTTTTTTAGGACAAAATTTTAAACGAAAAAACTGACAAAGGGCTTGCAAAGAGGTCGCCACATTTTGACCCCTCATTTTGTGATGTTTTATAATGAATCTTTTAGCGCTCTACCCCTTCTCCAATCCGAAAAGAAGCAGACGTTTGAGTAAACGATACGGTTGGTAGTTTGGATACTGGTTTAGAATTTAAAAAACTCAGTTTAACCTATTCTCAGTTTCGAGGGGCTCCAATTCGACGCTCTTCCATCCTCCAATCCGCAATTAGAGCTTGCCCAAACGAAACCCCCCCATCGCCTGGAGGCAGCAGTCGATGCTGAAAGAAGTTTAATCCACTGTCCTCGATGATGTTTTTCATCGTTTTTACCAAGTGGTTGTTGCAAGCGCATCCACCGGTTACCCCTATATTTCCAACCCCGCGTTCCATTGCCTTTTCAACGGCTGCTGTTGCAAAGGATTCGGCAAGGTAGTCTTCTGCAGAATAAGCCAAATCCTTAACTCTGCAAGCGCCTCGTTTCTTCCATATCTCTTCCATCAAAGGAGTTGATTTTATCTCCTTTTTCTCGATTTGCGGCTTGAGTTTAAGAATTTGCTCCCCTCCAACAGCCGCAGCTTCCAGCCTCATCGCAGGTTCCCCTTCATAAGATCTGTAATGGCAAACACCCAGCAAGGCAGAGACTGCATCTAGCACCCTACCACAGGAAGTCGTAGGCAAAAACTCTTCGTTTTCCAGTTGTTTAATCAACAATCCTATCTCTTCCTTTTCATGGGGGAAGTAATGTCTTCTTCTGTTCAGCCATTTAGTCAGCTCTTCTTTCTCAACGAATTTGTTCAGCATTCCCCCCGTCATTCTGAGGGGATAGTATGCTGCAAGGTCGCCGCCTGCCATGGGCTGTTTCTCGAGCCAGCAGAGCCGTTCAAAGTCTTTCCTGTCTGAATAGAATACTTCTCCACCCCATGCCTGTCCGTCAGACCCATAACCGAATCCGTCCACCGCGATCGCTATGACCTCTTCCAGATTCCATTCTCCCATCAGTCCCGCGACATGGGCGTGGTGATGCTGTATTCTAAACAGAGGAATTCTGTGAGAGGCAGACCAATCCTCCGCAAACCGAGTTGTGTTGAACGTTGGGTGCAGGTCGCATGCCACTGTTTGAGGCGAGCATCCTGCGAGTTTGAGCAAATGGTCAATTGTTTGTGAGAGAAATTGAAAAGTTTCCCAGTGGCTCGTGTTTCCAACATATGGAGTTAAAAATGCCTTGTCATTTTTTAACAGGCAACCGGCCACGTTTAGCTCCCCTCCCACCGCCAAGACGCAATTCTTAACAGGTCTGGCCAACTGAACAGGCATCGGGGCGTATCCTCGGGACCTCCTTAATAGAGTCGGTTGGTCGTTCACAAGTCTCATGACCGAATCATCGCATCTGTGGAGAATTTCCCTCTCATAGACCAAAAAATAATCCACTTTTTTGCCGAGCTTCCCGACGGCTTCTTCGTTACTCATTATCATCGGTTCTCCCACTTTGTTTGCCGAGGTCAGCACAAATGCATCAGTGTTGTTCTGTTGGAACAACAGCAAGTGCAAGCCAGAATAAGGAAGCATAACCCCAACGTTGTGCAATCCCGGTGCAACGAGGGGGGAGATGTGCCTGTGGGAGCTGGGCTTTTTTTCCAAGATGACTATTGGCTTGATCCACGATGTCAGTAGTGTCTCTTCCCTTTTGTTTACCCTGGCAAATTTGTTTATTGTTTCTAGGTTTCTTGCCATCAGTGCAAAGGGCTGCTCTCCCTTTCCCACCAAGAGCTTTCGCAAACGGGATACTGCTTTACTGTCGCTCGCATTGCATGCTAGATGGAATCCGCCGTATCCTTTTACGGCGATGAGGTTTCCCTCGGTTAGCAGTTTTCCTGCTAACCTTATTGAATCCGCCGAACTTTTGCACTCAACCACCTTGTTCTCCGAATCTTGGAGCCACGCTTTCGGTCCGCATCGATCGCAGGCCACTGTTTGCGCATGATACCTTCTATCCATGGGATCCTTATATTCGCTTGAACACTCCTCGCACATGGGAAACGCATCCATAGAGGTGCGCTCTCTGTCATAAGGGACTTCCCTTATGATCGAATATCTGGGGCCGCAGTTGGTGCAGGTTATAAAAAAATAGTCAAATCTTCTGTTTGTTGGTGTTATGAGCTCCTTTGCGCACTCGTCGCATATCGAAATGTCGGCAGGGATCATGGACGTTGAAGAGTTACTATCCTTCTTGCTTGGAAGGATTTTGAATGAACCGAAGGATTCTTTTGTCCCTGACCCCCCTCCTTTTCCTTCTTCCTTAACCTTTAATTTGTTAACCCTCGCAAGAGGGGGCTTTTTGGTTTCAATATCAGAAATGAAGCTTTTGATCTCGTTTTTTTCTCCCTCTACCACTATTTTTACGCTGGAATCTCCTAAATTTACAACCCATCCTTTCAGGTCATGCTCAACAGCGTTTCGATAAACAAAAGGTCTAAAGCCAACTCCCTGAACTATGCCGTAAACCCTAATTTCCGCCCTCATTTTTACGGTTTTTG
>DUKC01000193.1 GCA_013329495.1 Thermoplasmata archaeon | reverse complement strand
TTTAAAAAGGACGGAAAACTAAGAACCGATTGTTTAATAACTGCGAGACTGCTGGTCCCTCCGTCCTTCAAATCGATAAACAAGGGAGATATCTATGGTGATTTCATTAATACCTACTGCGATATTTACACCGAAAGGATACGGAGAGAGATCTGTGCCTGGCAGTAGAGGCGGGTTGTAAATACTCTAAAAATCAATTGGGGGGATATTAAATAACAGCGGTCCAGCCTCCATAACCACCAAGAAGATCGACAAGAAGCGAGAGATAAAATGCGGTTAGAAGAAATACTGGACATTGCAAAAAAATCCAAATTTTATTCAAAAAGAATCGGTAAAAAATTTCAAGAGATCCCCCTGTTAAAAAAGGAAGACATTATCGAAAACCCCCTCCCAAAAAGCTCTGCAATGCTCACTAAGCCGTTGAGAAAAGCTTATATCTACTCTAGTGGGGGAACGACAAGGAAACCCGCCTATACGATATATTCATTCGAAGAATTTGACAGATCTACTGAGGTGCTCACCGAGATGCTCTCACCGCTTATCGACTCCTCAGACGTCATAGCAAACTTGCACATTCCTGGAAATTTGTGGACTGCTTACTACGCATTTTGTAACGCATTAGAGAGACTCGACTGTTTACTCCTGCCGATCGGAGGCGGAGTGTCATTCGATTCTATCGCCGACACCCTCGAAAGCTTTGGTGGAAATACCTTGATTGGTGTGCCATCCTTTTTGGTTGCATTTTCAAACTATTTGGAGCAAAATCAAATAAAACTCGAGATTAAAAAGATTCTTTACGGTGGAGAGTTTCTTTCCGTAAACTCCGCAGAGATGCTAAAAAGAGTCACAGGTGCTAAGGAGATATATTCTGCTTTGTACGGAATAGTAGAATCAGGTCCCATTGCCTCTCAATGCAAGAAATGCGAGGGCACCTCTCATCACATAGCACAGGACTATCATTATGTGGAAATCCTGGATGAAAATCTTAAGCCCATAGAAGAAAAAGGAAAAGTTGGAAGAGTGGTCATAACCAACCTAGACCGGACCCTCATGCCCATAATACGGTTTGATACTGGAGACTTTGGAGAATGGAGCGATTGCTGTGGAGGTTTTGAGCTGCGCGGAAGGGCCGGCACGCACATCCAGATTGGGTGCTGCCACCTCACCACTGATGAGCTTGAATCTGTTGTTTTTTCTTTTTGCAGACCAGTTGCAATGCAAACTGTCTTAACTCAGACCAGTTCGAAGGATTGCATTCTGGTTCAAATAGAGTCACTAGGTGAGGTGAATGAGAAGCTATTAAAAGAAAGGATCACGGATGAATTTAAGGATATGAAGGCGTCGATCGACAAAAAGATACTGAGTTTGAGGATTAAGCAAGTCCCGATAGGAACGTTGAAGAGAGACAGAAAAACCGGAAAAATAAAAAAATTGGTTGACGAAAGAAGAATTGCCTGATTTTCATGTTAAACAGCAGGAGCACCCATTGTTCGAGATGAATAGGCAAAAATTTAAAACCCTAAAAAATTTATCAATAAAATGAAATCGAGCTCGAAAAAGATATTATCACTGGTGTTAGCCACTGCGCTAATCATTTTTTTGCTGTTTGCCTTTGTAGAGCATGAAGAGAGTGCGCCTTCCTACCCCCAAATGCCTCTACATGTGTTTGAAGGGTCTTGGTGGGAGATGGGAAAACAATATGGAGAAAATTGCACCCACATAGATGAGGTTTACATGTTTTACTTGGAGAACTGGTTGAATCAAAATTTCTCTTTGGCTCGGCTCAAGAACGATTTGGTTGAATACACGAAGTGGACCAGCAGGCTAGAACCAAAGCTCATTGAATTCATGAAAGGCATTGGAGAAGGAAGCAAGAAATATTTGGAAAATGTTCCTTATGCTGAATATTTTACCCCCTACGAAAAGATAATGTTGGTAAATGCTGGCTTTGAAACCATATGGCTTCCAGAATGGCATGAGAGTCACAGAGGTGCGTGCACTGGAATGGCCTGCACGAAGGGTGCCACAAGAGAGGGAACGGTGGTAGGGTTGAACAGGGATTTGCCGACCCATCCCTTTGAGTATCAGGTTGCATATGTCTTAAAGCCGGAGAAGGGAGGGAAGATATTCGGAACAGTTACCGAGGGACAGGTTGCCAGCAACTTTCAGGTTAGCGACAAGCCGCTGTTCGTCGGCGCCACAAAAGTCTTGGGTGACTGGAATGAAGAGCGTGGAATAGAGGAATGTGATTATGGCGTCCCCTCCGTGATAGTCATGCTGTACCTTTCGGCATTTTGTTCGAGTGCCCAAGAGGCTGTCGATACCTTGTGCGCCACAAAAGTCACGCAGGGAATGAATTACATATTTGCGGATGAGAGCGATGCGGTTGTGGTTGAGAGAACCGCAAATCACTACGCATGTAGGGCAGGTTCGAACGTGCTAGTTCTGACAAATTACATGCAAGCAAATTACAGCTACGAAAACCACCTCAGAACAGATGTGTCGATGTCGAGTTACATTTATAATGAGGACCCTATGATAAAGAAGGCAAGTGAGTTTAGCTACTACTCAGCTGCTTACAAACTGATGGAGAATTACGGAAACATAACTCCCGCTACTTGGATAAACGAGATATCAAACATGCATTACTGCTATGACAAAGAAGGGAGTCTAATACACGAGTACAATGGCAAAACTCCGCTTGAGGCAGGAATTACGATAGAATATCAAGGTTGGAATGGAGATGAACTCGTGGCGGCCACGGTCGCTTCCCACTGCGCAGACCTGAGCACTCTAGACATATATTTTGTTCAAGGGCTTCCATCTGAACATGAAGGAATTGACAAATGGCAGCACGCGAACCTCAATCTGATCTAAAAGAAAACTCTCAAAACGATTAGGATGCCTGTGTGCTGCTCTGGGTAGCCATGGAGGCTTAGAATTTTTAGACTTTAGCGAAAAAAACAATCCTTTGTGACAAAAAAGAATCTTTGCGACATGAAAACAAAAAGCCTAACAGGGCAGAAACTCATTGCTTGCACGGAAGCAGGCCACTAGCAAGGTGAGGTCGCTATTTTTAAATATTTGGATGCCCTCCTTTAAAGAGATGAGAAAACGATTGTTGTCCCTAATGCTCTTGTTTTTGCTTCTGCTTTTTCTCTCGAGAATTCCTGCCAAAAATGAGACAGAAGCAAGAGATATAGAAGTCCTAGAACTTCACGGGGTCAATGGATATTTTGATGTGATTGGAAGGAGAGCGCAAGTCATAGGTGATGAAAGAAGCATAGAATTTTGGAGTTTCCCTTTAAATCTTTTGCGAGATTACACCACAACTCTCAATCTCACTGAGCTCGCGAAGAGGCAGTGGAGCGTAATAAGAACTGGTGAAGGAATTAAAGAAGAGATATTTGTTCCCTTGCATGAAGAAGGAGCGGTCATAATTTATTCCTCGGAATTTCCCAGAAGAGTCTATGTAAGCTTTACACCGGCATTGAAGCATTCCTGGCCTTCCTTCCTCCCTTTAGACGCTTGCAAAATGAGGATAAGGTTTGAAGAGGACAGATTCGTCATAGAGAATGGAAAAGATGTGGTATTCATAGGGGGAAAGGATATAAAGAGGGTTGGACCTGCCAGTTTTTGCTTGGACCTGGGTTCAACCCCCAAAATAGTTAGAATAGCTACGAACGAGGAGACCTACAAGCGGCTGTCGAATTGGAAGCCACTTTATCAAGAAACAGTTGAGCATTACCAGAATTTTCTCGGTCGCATAACTCTTATAGAGACCCCAGATAGAAGATTAAACCGAGATTATGTTTGGAACCTGCTCGCTCTTGATAGTTGTTACATTGAGAAACCTGAGAAGGGATGGGTAGCAGGCTTTGACAGATCTCAGGATATCACCGAAGGTGGAGGAAGGCCCGGTTTTGCTTGGTATTTCGGTAGAGATTTCCTCTGGTCGAGTTTTGCGATGGTAAGTTACGGAGATTTTGAAAAGGCCAAAGAGGGTTTTAAATTGCTTCAAAAATTTCAGAGAGAGGATGGGAAGATAATGCATGAGCTTCCAACCTCGATCCATGTGATTGGAGTAGAAAATTGGGAGAAAGAGTATCCCTATTATTTTGCGGCGGCCGATTCAACCCCTCTCTATTTGATTGCTTTAGACTATTATTTAAAGTGTAGTAATGACACAGAGTTTATCAAACAAAGCAAAGAGTCGGTCGTTAAAGCCTTTTGTTATCTGCTCAAAACTGATCGTGATGGCGATGGCTTGATAGATAACAAGGAAGGGCATGGATGGGTCGAGGGAGGTTTTCTTGCTGAAGGGCAAATTAGAGAAGGACACACCACTCTCTATCTAGCATCCTTATGGATCGAATCTCTCGAAAGCGCCAAAAGCCTCTTTGAATTCTTAGGCGAATCAGAGCTGAGCAAAAGATGCGAAGAGTTAAGTAGCAAAATAAGTTTGGAGCAATTTTGGTCAAACAAAGGATACTTCTATCACAGGAAGCTTCCAGATGGAAGTTTTGGGGGAGAAAGGACAGTAATGGGGGCCATACCTTTACTCTTTGGCCAAGTCAATGATAACACAGCCTTAGAGGAGTTAAAGCTTTTAAATTCAAAGCAAATAACAACTCCTTGGGGCTGCAGGATAGTATCAAATTCAGATAAAGGTTATAACGAGTCGGGATACCACGAAGGAACAGTATGGCCTTTGTTTACTGGATGGAGTGCTTTAGCCAATTACAGATATGGTGAGTACCAAAATGGACACTCTTTGACTCTAAAGAATTTACGTTTGGTTGAGGATTGGGGACTAGGCTATGCTCAAGAAGTGATAAATGGCGATAGGTATGAGCCAATTGGCTATGCCCATCAGGGCTGGAGCTCAGCCATGGCCATATTACCAGTTCTCAAAGGTATTGCGGGAATTGAAGTAAATGAAAGAGATAAGACCATCGTTATCTCTCCTTGTTTATTACCCTCATGGGAATTTTTAAAGATTAAAAATATAAGGAGTGGAAATTCTTTTTTTAACCTGACTATCCTAAGAAATGAAACGATGAGCATAGAAATTGAGGGAGATGTGGAAGATTATACTCTAATATTAAACGTCGAGCAAATGGAGTAGGGTTTGAAAGGACCATGCTATAGAAGAGAAGTTCGTGAAAAGCACGAAACTATCATAGAAAAAGCCACCGGAG
>DUKC01000070.1 GCA_013329495.1 Thermoplasmata archaeon | reverse complement strand
CGAACGCTCTATCTTCGATAAAAAATGCAGCCCATGCGGGAAAGATCGAGGTGGAGATAAGGCCCGCTTCAAAGCTCATTGACGGAGTGTTAAAGCTAATAAAAGAAAGCAAATACATAGGCTCTTACGAAAGAATTGAGGATGGAAAGGGAGGAAAGTTCAAAATCAAGCTCGTTGGAAACCTTAACGACTGCGGGGTAATAAAGCCCCGGCATCCTATCAAATATCGAGAGTTTGAGAGATGGGAATCAAGGTTTCTGCCGGCAAGAGATTTTGGATTGCTGATCCTTACCACAAACAAAGGGGTTGTCGACCAGCAGAAAGCCAAAGAATTGGGTATAGGTGGAAGACTGCTTGCTTATGTATACTGAACTGAACGTGAGAAAATGATTGAAGAAAATATGATAAAAAAAGAGATCAGAATTCCCGAGACTGTAGAGGTCAAGATAGCTGATGGCAGAATCCTTGTTAGCGGACCAAAGGGCGAGTTAGAAAAGAATTTTGGAGCTTCCTTGCTAGATATGAAAGTGGCTAACGACTCCGTCGTTGTTCAAGCCAAAGGCAAGAAAAGAAAAGCAAAGGCGTTTGTGGGTACTTTTGAATCTCATTTGAAAAATATGCTTGCAGGAGTGACTGATGGTTTTGTGTACAAGTTAAAAATAAACTATTCTCATTTTCCCGTAAAAGTATCTGCTAGAGAAAACTCTGTTTTTATAGACAATTTTCTCGGAGAACGATATCCACGAAAGGCCAGAATCGTTGGAGACACCAAAGTAGGGATTACCAAGGAGTTTGTGGAGGTCAGTGGAATTGACAAAGAAGCAGTTGGTCAAACAGCCGCAAACATTCGATCCGCTACTAAGATACGAAATAGAGATCGTAGGGTGTTTAAGGACGGCTTTTACCTGGTGAAAGGCAGGAGGGGAGGTTAATGGATGAGAAAGAGGCTTTAAAGGAACTTTCGGGGTTAAAGGGAATCGGAGAATCAAAAGCCAAACTGCTCTTGAAGGCAGGGTTTCGCTCTCTTGAAGACCTGAGTGGGGCAGATGAAGACCGCATTGCAAAGGTCAAAGGGATAGGGCCCAATATTGCCAAAAAGATAAAGAACCAGCTGGGCGAAATAAGACCCATTCGTCCTCTAAGCATAAAGCCCGCGCTCAGCAAGGCCGACAAGGAAAAAATAAAACAGGCAAGAGAGTCCAGGAGAAAGAAGCCTGATTTCAAAAGGCAAGAATTTTTTAGGTACAAGCGCCTGGGTGATGCATGGAGAAGGCCAAAGGGTCATCACTCAAAACTTAGGCTGAACAAACGGTATCGGCCTCCTTCTCCTTCGATTGGCTATCGTTCAGCCAGGGAGACTAGAGGTCTACATCCTTCAGGTTTTAAGGAAGTTTTTATCAGCAATCCTAATCAGATTGCTTCGGTTGATCCCGCTCATGAGGCAATAAGAATCTCGGGAAGGCTGGGACGAAAGAAAAGGACTCTAATAGCAGATGAGGCCATTAAACGCAGAATTCGAATATTAAACTGGAGGGAAAGTTGACCAATTTAAAGAATCAGAGAAGGCTGTCTGCGAGCTTGCTTAAGTGTGGAAGGAATCGGGTCAGATTTGATCCCGAAAGAATTGATGATGTAAGCAAAGCGACAACGCGCGAGGATGTGAGGCATTTAATTCAAGGCGGAGCAATAAAAGCGAAGCAAAAACAGGGAATTTCCAGCTTTAGGAAAAAAAAGATCAAGGCCCAGAAGGACAAGGGACGGCGCAGAGGTCCCGGTTCAAAGAAAGGAGGGGCAAAAACAAGATCGTCAAAGAAGAGGGAATGGATCAAAAAGATAAGGGCTCTGAGGTCGCTTCTCAAGGGACTGAGGGAGAGCGGTGCGATCGACTCTTCTACCTATCGACGATACTATAAAAGAGCGGGAGCGGGAGAGTTTTATTCTAAAGCTCAACTGAAACAGCATTTAAAATCGGAGGGGGTTATTAAGAATGAAAGCTAACTACAGAATCCCATTCCGAAGAAGAAGAGAGGGCAAAACAGATTATCGTCGGCGGTTAAAGCTGTTGAAGTCAGAGCGTCCCAGGGTGGTTGTAAGAAGCTCTCTCAACAATCTCACAGTGCAGCTCATTATCTATGATCCCAAAGGAGACCAGGTTCTGGCTAGCGCAACCTCAAAAGAACTCACCGAGCTAAAATGGGATAAGCCCAAATCGAACACGCCCTGTGCTTATCTGACCGGCTTGCTCGCTGGAAAGAGAGCAGTCGACAAAGGAATTAAAGCAGGTGTGTTGGACCTTGGCTTGTGGGCTCCATCCAAAGGTTCTAAGGTGTTTGCAGCAGCAAAAGGAGTTATTGATGCTGGGGTTTCTGTGCCCTGTAAAAAAGATGTAATCCCAAAGAAAGACCGAATCGAAGGGATGCATCTCACCAAAAATACTCCCGAATTGTTCAACGAAGTTAAAAAAGAAATTGAGGCAGGAAAATGGAAGAAAAAGTGAAAGACTTGTGGGATCCTCAAACCAAGTTGGGTCGCATGGTGAAAGAGGGAAAAATAAAGACAATGGAAGAAGCATTGAGGAGCGGACTGGTGCTGAGAGAACAGGAGATAGTTGATTTACTGCTGCCAAACCTGGAAGAAGAGGTGATCAACGTGAATCTAGTTCAACGCATGACCGATTCAGGCAGAAAAGTAAGCTTTTTGGTTATTGCGGCAGTGGGAAACAGGGATGGTTTTGTTGGCTTAGGAAAAGCCAAAACAAAGGAGACAAGACTATCAATTGTCAAAGCGATAAAGGATGCAAAACTCAACCTTATAGAAGTAACTCGTGGTTGCGGATCATGGGAATGCAGATGCGGAGCGCCTCACACCTTTCCATATCGGGTCAAGGGAAAATCAGGATCCACAGAGGTAACGTTCAAGCCTGCGCCTTGGGGGGTCGGCCTCGTTGTTGGTAAAACGGTCAAGCCCATTCTAGAGCTGGCTGGAATCAAGGATGTTTGGACATTCACGAAAGGTACTACGAGGACAACGGTAAATTATGCGCAAGCAACTTTTGATGCACTAAAAAAGGCATCACAGATCAGAGTTTCCAAAGGCCAAGAGAAAGTCTTGGGTGTAAAGAGAGCATTAGGAGAGTAAAGATGCAAACGTTGTATGCAGCTGTGAGAGTAAAAGGGAAAATCGGAGTCAGGCGTGAAATCCGATTGACACTGGATCTTCTACGTCTAACTCGAGCAAATCATTGCATCTTGATTCAGGCAAACGATACCAACAAAGGCATGCTGCAAAAAGTTAAAGACTACATCACCTGGGGAGAGATCAACAAGGAAACGCTCAACAAGCTTGTAAGAGAAAGAGGAAGACTCATGGGGGATAAGCCAATTACAGATGATTGGGTAAAGACCCACATGCCTTTTCAGGGGATAGACCCATGGGTTGAGGCGATTGCAGAAGAGAAAGTTAAATACAAAGAATTGCCCGATGTGAAACCTGTTTTTCGTCTGCACCCTCCGCGAAAGGGTTGGGGGCACACGAAACGCTCCTTTAAGGAAGGCGGAGTGCTGGGCTACCGCGGAAAAGAAATAAACAAACTGATCGAGAGGATGATCTGATGGCAAAAGAAAAAACAAAGCATTTCAGGGGTTCAAAAACTTACGGTAGAGGAAGCACAAAGAAAGGCAGAGGTGCGGGCGAAAGAGGCGGGAGAGGAAAGACAGGACTCCACAAACACAAATATCTACGCGCCTTGAAGATGGAAAAAAAAGGAATAAATGTTTTTGGCGTTCACGGTTTCACTCCGCTCAAAAAAGCTGAAGACAGGGTGATAAACATCGGCGAACTCGAAGAAAGATTTCAGCACTCCAAAAAGATAGATCTTACCAAGCTTGATTACGATAAGCTTCTCGGCGCAGGGAAAATCAGCGGCCCCGTTGAGGTGACTGTTAGGAGTGTCACCAGACTTGCAAAACAAAAGATTGAAACAAAAGGCGGAAAGGTTATTGAAGGGTGAGTTAGGAAATGGCCGAGCAGAGCAGATTGTTTGCCTTGAAACCTCTGATTGACAAGCTTCCCGCTGTCATAAAGCCTAAGGGGCACCTTCCGTTCAAAACAAAGCTCTTGTGGACTATTGTAATCCTAATTCTATATTTCACACTAGCCCAGGTAATGATCTACGGGGTAAGTGGTGAAGCGGTTGACTACTTTGAAAATATTAGGGCCATTATGGCAGGTGAGCATGGGTCGATTATCCATTTGGGAATAGGTCCTATTGTTGAGGCGTCTATAGTCATGCAGTTGCTGGCTGGTGCTAAAATCATCAATCTTGATCTATCAAAAAAGGAGGACAAGGCAATATTTCAAGGGACTCAAAAGATATTGGTCATTGTTTTAACTCTTGTTATGTCTGTAGCTCAGATTGGGGCTCTGCTCCCCGACCCTGCATTCGTCGAAATAGTTGGAAGTACTGCGGCGAGAGCAATAATCATCCTACAGCTTTTCATTGGTGGCATGATCCTATTTCTCATGGATGAGATAGTATCAAAGTGGGGAATAGGTTCCGGCATTTCTCTGTTTATTGTTGCAGGCGTTTCTCAGAAACTGGTAGTAGGGTTATTTTCCTGGTTCCCTGAGATTCCTGGGCAAGTGATAGGAATCATGAATCCTCCTGCTGGTGCTTTCTTGAGGTTGGGGTATCTTTTATCAAAGTTTTCACTTTCAGATCTAATCTATGGGGGAGGATTTGAGTATCTCTTCTTGGGTGGGGGAGGCCAAAGATACACCCAAAATACGATAGTCGGATTGCTTGGAACCATCTTCATCTTTCTCTTGGTTGTATACTTTGAAACTCGAAGGGTTGAGATACCTCTGGCACACGGAAAGGTTAGGGGAGCAAGGGGACGATTTCCTATTCGATTGTTGTATGCATCGGTAATACCTGTGATTCTGGTTACGATGATTATAGGGGTATTTAATATGGTCGCGATGATGCTCTGGACTAATCCACAAATACCTCTGATCGGACAGAACTCTTTTATTGGCGAATTTAGTGGTAATACCGCTATTGGAGGCGCCGCATGGTACCTCTCTCCACTCAGAGGCTTAGAAAGTTGGCTGATACCATTGGTCCAAGGGGGACTGGTGGTGGGTGGCGTTGAATATGCCCCCTGGCAAATTTTTTTGCACATCATTGTTTACTTGCTAGCCATGGTAGGCGGCTCTATCCTGTTTGCAAAATTCTGGATTGAGACCACGGGGATGGGACCAAAAGATGTCGCAAAACAAATTCGATCTAGTGAGATGCAAATCCCCGGATTTCGGAGCAGTCCCCGGATTGTCGAAAAGGTTCTTTCGCGGTATATTCCAACGATAACTATATTAAGCGGTGCCATAGTTGGCGGGCTGGCTGTGACAGCTGATATGATTGGCACTGTCGGGGGAATAGGTGGCACAAGCGTGCTTCTAGCGGTATCAATACTGATGAGTTTGTATGAAGCAGTAGCAAAAGAACAGGCGGCTGAAATGCACCCAATGATAAGGAAGCTCTTCGGAGTTGAGTGAAAAAGAATCCCGTTTCCAGCGTTATTTTAAAATAGCACAAGCTCGTTTCACCTTGGGAAATGGATGGGCACTATTATCATAGCAGGAATTCCAGGAGCAGGAAAGACAACCGTTATCGGCAAGGCAAGAGAAGAAGTATCAGTCAAATTCGTAAACTATGGAGATCTGATGTTTGAGGCGGCGAGATCTCGAGGGGACGTAACCAATAGGGATGAGATAAGGAGCCTTCCGCTAGACCTACAAAAAGCCATCCAGATTGATGCGGCTGAGAAGATTGAAAGGATGGGCAAGGTAGTGGTTGACACTCATTGCACCATAAAGACGCCCAAAGGTTTTCTGCCTGGCCTTCCAGTTTGGGTATTGGAAAGGATAAAGCCCGAGGTCATAGTTCTGGTTGAGGCATATCCAAGTGAAATAGTTGAGCGAAGAGCAAAAGACCAAACCAGAATAAGGGAAAAAGTGGCCTTTAAGGAGATAGAGGAGCACCAACTCATGAACAGAATTTCAGCCATGTCCTACGCCGTGTTGACTGGTGCAACCGTTAAGATTATATCTAACCACAACCATTCACTAATGGAGTGTGTTAGAGATCTCGTGAGAATAATAGAAAAAGGTGATTAAGATGCAAGAAGGCAAACCCAAGGGACCCATGAGTGCGATGCTTCCGTTAATGGTAGTAATGATACTTGTGTTAGTGTTGTTTCAATTCATAAATATCATTGGCCCAGCTATCAACCTCATTTTGGGGCCAATAATTGGGTTCGATGGACGATACCCGCTTCTAACCTGTCTGATTGCTGCTCTGCTCATGGCAGGACTGGGAGGGATTATAAGGTTTTTTTCGACAGACCTAAAACAGTCAGCACAGTCCAAACGAGTGATGCAGGCGTTTCAGAAAGAGATGAGAGAAGCAAAAATGACCCATGACATGTCAAAGATAAAAAAGTTAAACAAGGCCATGCCTGAGATACAGGGAATGCAGCAAGAATCAATGGCGTCAAGCGGTGGAGGAACGAAAACAATGGTTCTGTCGATGGCTATCACGATCCCCATCTTCATGTGGTTGCTTTGGTACATTGGTATGTATGGCATGGAGACATTTTCTTATGTTTATTTCGATGTTCCATGGGCAAGTCATGTCGCTTTAGACGCACAGTTTGGCGCAGGTCCATGCGCATTTCCAGCATGGTTAATTGTTTTTCTACCCCTATCAATCGCTTTGGGTGGATCGATTACCAAGATATTTAGTTTGATCGGCCTGTCAGATTGGTGGACCAGCAAGCATAAGAAATGAGGAAAGATGACTGATGCCCACCATAACTATCTCGGGTTTGCCAGGAAGCGGAACGACAACAATCTCTGAGATTCTTGGAAAAGATCTGCACCTCCACATTTTCAGCACAGGATTGATTTTTCGGGATCTTTCAGAGAAATATGGCATGCGTCTGGACGAATTTAGCAAGCATTGCGAAACCAGTCCCGCGGTTGACAACCAGATAGAAAAAAGGCAGATTGAGCTATTAAGAAAGGGAAGCATAATTCTGGAGTCGAGGCTTGGAGGATGGCTTGCACACCTAAACAACATAGATGCCTACAAGATCTGGCTGGAGGCAGAGATGAGAGAGAGAGCAAAAAGAGTCGCCAAGAGGGAAAGGATAAGCATCGATGAGAGCATTAAGCAGATTCTTCGGAGAGAAGAGAGTGAGAAAAAAAGGTACAGGGCTTACTACGGCATCGATCTGGAAGACCTGTCTATCTATGACTCAGTCATCAATACCCGGGATAAGAGTCCAAAAGAAATTGAGGCAGCTGTTTTGAGGGAGTTTAATGTCAAATAACCAGCTTCTTATTAAGGGTTACGCCCAGACAAATCCGAGCTGGGGAAAAGAGCCAGGCAAGAGGTCCGTCGAAGAATTTCTATCCACCGGGGTCATAAATCTTGACAAGCCGGACGGTCCAACCTCCCATCAAGTCTCTGCGTGGGTAAAAAAAATTTTGGGTGTGTCAAAGGCAGGTCACGGAGGAACGCTCGATCCCCATGCGACAGGTGTTTTGCCAATCGCCTTGGAAAACGCGACCAGGGGGCTGATGGTGTTGAACAAGGCGCCAAAGGAGTACGTTGGCGTTATGCATCTACACAAGCCAGTCGAGCCCGACAAGCTGGTAAAAGAATCTAAGCTTTTCGAAGGGCAGATCACTCAGCTGCCCCCGGTCAGGTCTGCGGTTAAGCGCAGAAAGAGAAAGAGAAGAATTTATTTCTTTAAGCTGTTAGAAATCAAAGACAGGGATGTGCTGTTCAGGGTCAGGTGTGAGGCTGGCACATACATACGGAAACTTTGTTTTGATTTAGGGGAGCATTTGGGTGCCGGTGCCCATTTGAAAGAGCTCAGAAGAACAAAAACAGGGGATTTCACTGAAGAATCTTTGACCACACTTCACCAACTCCAGGATGCCTACACATTTTGGAAGGAAAATGAAGAAGACTCTTATTTGCGTAAAGCGATTCAACCAGTCGAAAGGTTGTTTGACCATTTGCCTTCCGTGATCGTCAGAGATTCCGCAGTAGGTGCGTTGTGTCATGGTGCAAATCTTGCATTGCCGGGAATTTTGCAGATAGACAAATCTATCAAAATCGGTGACCTGTTGGTAATTAAGACCTTGAAGACAGAAGCTGTCGCATTGGCAAAGTCCTTGTTGAGTGCTAAGAATATAATGGAAAAAGAGAAAGGTATTGTAGCAGAGCTCGAAAGGGTTATTATGCCGATTTCTACTTATCCTTCCCTATGGAAAAAATGAGGGCAAAATTGTACCATTCCATTTGTTGTTCAAGTCTGCTTTTTAATCTGCTCGTTTCGTTTAAAATTTTGGTTGGATGTTGTTAGACCTCACAATAATGTTTTAATATATCCAACAAAATGAAAATACAACGGTTGTAGAAGGCAGGCTGCCATTTGGATGCTGAGGTGGCCCAACCCGGTAAGGCGCGAGCCTGGAGAGCTCGTGAGGGTAACCCCTCTTGGGAGTTCAAATCTCCCCCTCAGCGTTAAATCCTAAGTTTAAATCTCTTTTTTGCTATAAGATAATATTAGAAAGAAGAGCGTGTAAATATCTGTTTTGACTACCCTCCTCTTATTTCTATGCAAGTATCAATGAATGAGGTTCTTAGTTTGAGATCGACGCAACTGCTTTAAGATCCGTGTTTTTTAAAGAAGATTAAGCAGCTAGGGTCTGACCCCATCGGTGTTATCTATCTCTAATCCCAAAAATTCCAATCTTTTCGCTACTTAGGTTTTTTATATCCCCCCCAATTTTATCTTATGGAAAAGTTCGGTCTAGAAGTTGAGTTTGAAGGATATCCCTTCTACATCGAGAGCGTTGTCACGGGAGGACCATTATCTGATTTTGGTTCGCATTATGGGATAAAGGCGAGTTTGACTGATAAAAAATTCGCAAAAACCGCGAATTACACCTGCTTACCTGGTATGGGTGGCATGTTTTCTAACACCTGGATCACTTTAAATGAAGAGTTGCCTGAAGACCGGAAGGTCTTCTTTTATCCTTTTTATATCAAAGAGAAAGCTGTTTTTAATAATTCAGAGGTCATCGCGAAAACTTTCTTTATATCCACGGACACCCTATTGATAGCAGTTGATACGGAGAAAAAAGCAAAAGTATCCCTTGTTGTTGATGGGACCAACACCAGTGCTCAGGAATATATGATAGATGAATCTGTAGTTTGTGATATCTGTCCCCATCCATTGGTTATCAAAGATTCTCTGCCCGTAGACCACGCAACCTTGAGAGCAGAGAGGTTTAGGGAAAAAGCACCCACCGAATACGGGGATGAGATTGAGGTAACTGAGGAGGCTTTTGAAGAATTCAAGAAATCCCCCCTCGGGAAAGAAAACACCGTTCACAGGGCCTTTTATCCAAGTTTTGATTTTAAAGTCAGAGAAAATAAAATTGAAAGCAAAGAACCTACAGGCTCATTTTTTATTATAATCTCTTTCAGCGATGCAGAGAGCGGAGCAATAAAACTGGCAAAGGAAGGACATCAAAAGGCTGCAGGCAGGGGCAAAGACAGACTTTTTGAAGAAATAAAAAAGGACTGGAATTCTTTCTTGGACTCTATAAACTTAAAAGGAAATGTAAAAAAATACAAGATACTTTTGGAAGAGGCCTTAACAGCCTTAAGAATGAATCTGTATGCTCCAAGGAACAAAATGCAATACTATTGCTCAGTTCCTTGCAAAATACACTTCAACTACTTTTGGGGTTGGGATACCGCATTTCACGCATTGGGGATAAATCACTTTAATTCCGATTTAGCAGTAGAAAACCTGCTGACACAGTTTGCAGGTATGAAGCCTGATGGCATGCTGTGCAGCATGATCGATGACTCTTTAACCCCTTCTTCGGATATCTCCCAGCCTCCGGCTCAGGCTTGGGCCATAGATGAAATATACAAGAAAACAGGTGATCTTGATTTTCTTCAGAACATGTACCTCAAAAGCAAAGACTATCTGAGGTGGTTTTACAAGGAAAGGGACTTGGATGAGGGAGGACTCTACGAGTTCCACACAGCCGGCGAAACAGGATGGGACGACACCCCAAGGTTTTTGGGAGTAAGAGAAGGTGTCACTATTGGCACAAGAATAACCAGCATAGACACAATAGACCTCAACAGTTGGTTGCATTTTTATCTTACGAAAATGGCGGGCTGGGCCAAAATCTTAGGTAAGGATAAAGAAAACAAACGTTGGGAATTAGGGGCAGAAAGACTGAAGAAAAGCATAGACAGATACATGTGGAGCGAAGCAGATGGATGCTGGTTCGATATTAGAAGGGTCGATGGCAGGCATGAAAAAGTAAAAGTGCTAACTCCCGCCGTATGGTTTCCAGCCTGGCTCAATGCAACGGACGACAAAGCCAAGGTAAAAAGGGTGATTGAAGAGCATTTGCTCAATCCAGAGGAATTCTTTGGCAAATACCCAATACCCAGCGTGGCTTATAATAGTCCTTTCTATGATAAAAGGGAAAAGGGCTGTTACTGGCAGGGGCAGATATGGTTGGTGACTGCCTACAGTGCCTACGACACCTTGAAAAAGCATGGCTATAAAAAGGAAGCGTTAGACCTGAAACGCAGGCTGTTGTCGATGATGAGCACCCCAGAAAAGGGAGGAATCCACGAGAACTACAACGCGCTTACAGGTGAGGTGGGTTGCACAGGCCATGCAGGAAAACCCGCTTTGTCTCAGTTTGGTTGGAGTTCCACATTTGTGATTGAGATGCTAACCGACGAACTCTGTTGACTTTTGGGTTGCCCTTAAGAAGCCCCGCTTTAGAGCGAAGCGAGAAAGTTGCCTTTGGCAACCCTTTAGGATGTGGAATATGTCACTGTCTAATTGTGTGTACTCCCTGATTGTGCTTCTTGCCATACCTCTTCAAACTCTCTGAGATATTGTGACGCTGTCTCCCTGTCATGAATTATCAGCAAGTTCTCGTCATTGTCCTGATCTCCCCTCTTAGAAAAGTTTGGCGAACCCGTGATGACCGTCTCGCTGTCTACGATAAACACCTTGTGGTGCATCAAATCTGGATTCCCATCCAGTCGCACAGCCAAGCCTGCCTGTTCCATCTCCCAATATTTTGAGTATTCCCCAGGATATTGATACAAAAACTCCTCATAGAATGAGTCCATACTTTCGAAAACTCCTTTTACGTCCTTGCCTTCTCCATGCTTGTCAATTATCAGATCTGCCATATCATCTCTGGTGAACGAGAAGGCCATAAAATAGATACTCTCTCTCGCACCCCTCAGTTCTGCCATGATCTCCATAGCTATGCCGTCCTCCGGACCAAAATAACATTCTATCTGTTTACCCAATATTGTGAGGTGTGGATATGGCGTATTTCTGGGCGAGGTCTTTCCGAATTGCCCTTCCCACATCTCTCCAAACTCGGTCTCGTAATTTTCTCCCAGCAACGGCGAATGAATGACTACGACATTATTGTTGTGCCTCTTTGTCCCTCCATAGGTTGGGTTGAGGGAGCCGGTCCAAACAGTCATTTCGTCAATAACACAAAATTTGTTGTGCATAAAATACGACACACTCTTATCTTTTCTTACTTCTACTCCGTTCGCAGTCAAATAATCAACTTTTGATTCTGGTTTCTCTGCCATTTTGTCATCGACTATGATTTTCACGTCTTTTCCTGCTTTTTCTGCCCTTATTAGCTCCTGGGCTATGCTGTCAAGTTCTATCTCATATAAAGCACAATGAACGCTGTCCCGCGCATTCTGAATCAGCATTCTCAAACGTCCTTCGCAATCATCTTCAGGCGAGAAATATACATCAAATCCCCATGTGAAGTTGGCCGTGTGGTGAGTAGACGAAGCGAATACAGAAGGATATGCAAATAATAAAGTTAAAACAAAAGCAATTAAAAATGCAACTTTTTTCTTGTTCATTTTTTCAGATATTATATAACTCTCTTAATATATAACATTTTATAACATTTAGACTTTAAATCTCAGAGAACAACTTAAAAAATCCCCTAAAAATCAATTTTCAGAAATCTTTTTAAACCAAAAGAGGCATAGTTTAAAAGAGGAAGGGTTTTAATAATTGGGATTCACATGATTCACTCTAAGGTTAAACAGATCGCTAACGACATCAAAGTCATGAAAATAAGAGGCGCAGGCAAAATCGCTAGAGCAACTGCTGAAGCACTGAAAATTCAAGCTGAAAATTCTCATGCTAAGAATTCCAAAAACCTCTTTACTGAAATAAAGGCAGTTTCTAAGCTTTTGCTCGGTACCCGACCGACCGCTGTTTCACTGCCCAATGCCGTCAGATACATAACCTCCGATCTTTCTCCTGATTCTGATTCGGATAAGC
>DUKC01000147.1 GCA_013329495.1 Thermoplasmata archaeon | reverse complement strand
CCAATGAGGGTTAGCTCCTCGTTCCAGCCTTGGGTTTGCCCTTAGCGGAGGTTCGATCATCGCGATTTGTCTCTAGCTAGCACTTTTTGCTCAGTCAACCTAAAGCTTTTCTTAAATTTTTCGTGCCGCGAAGACTTTGTATTTCATCTCTTCCCAACTTTGATTTTAAATATTTACGAAAGGCGCCTTAAGAGCATTCCCGCCATGCATCCTGACTGCTGCTAGAGGATAATGATGCTTCCAGAATTTATACTTTTTCCATGCTTATAAAAATATCTTTTTTAACTTTTGTTCGACATTCCACTACCTGTTGATAGCATTTGATGTGTTTGATTTGCTGGGTTCTTGGCTATAATCCTTGAAATTAGAATAGAGGTTGCAGACAGGGAAACAGAACAAATGCTGCTCAGCTAGGGGATTCTGAAAGATTATTTTCGTGTGAACGTTATCCTTTTTTTAAACAGAAAACCTAGGTCATGCAAGCCATCCTTCCAAAAGTGCATCTTTTCTTTGCCTCTCCTTTGATAAAGTCTAGACGGTATCTCTTTTGCTTTTATATCCCTGGATTTGAACGCCTCTATTTTTAGCTCTTCTGAGAAAGGCATGCCATCGTTGAATTTTTCCAGGGGCTGAATTTTCTCCAAAATTTTTTTCCTAAACACCCACATTCCAGATTGAGAGTCTTTGATCTTTACTCTAAACAAAAACCTCAAGACAAAGGACAATCCTTTATTCCCAATTTTGTGATGTGGAGCCATACCCTTTTTTTGAAGCTCGGCAAACCGGTTTGTGGTGATGAAATCTAGGTCTTCGCTGATTAACAGGTCAATGTAATTATGAAGCTCATCGAATGGGTAGGTTGCATCCGCATCTCCAGTGCAGATTATGTCTCCTTTCGCTTCTTTAAACCCCGTCTTGTAAGCTCTACCATATCCTTTCCTTTCTTCCAGAATTACTCTTGCTCCTTTTGCATGAGCGACCTCTCTTGTCATATCTGTTGAACCACTGTCAACAATGAGTGTTTCGATGTCCCAATCCCGTTTTTTAAACTCCTCATAATTGATAGATTCCAAAGTTGATCCGATGCCTTCCTCCTCATTCAGGGTTGGTAGCACTACTGAAACTTTCATTTTTTTAACTCGGTCGACATGTATTTGATCAATTCGCCTGGATGCAACAGATTGATAAAGAAGTTTACGTCTTTCGTATCAAACTCTTTTAGTAAATGATTGAAAGCAAAATAAGAAAATAGGGCAAATGCTGCATAAATAAAAAGTTCCCACCATTTAGTGAGAGGAAGCAGCCTGCCCAGCCCGACCAAACAAGCCCCCATGAGCGCCCCAGCCACTGCGTGCTTTAGGGTGTGAATCTGACAGACTTTCATCCGAACGGTCTTTCTTACGGTCAATCGCAAAAAGATCAAAGCAAACACCTCTGCCAAGAGAGTTGCAAAGCCGGCTCCTTCAGGCCCCGATATTCCAACCGAAGCAAGCAGCCCGCTTTTTGGTATTAACAACAGATTAGCCAGAACATTGATTCCACAAGCAACTGCTCCCACCTTTACCAGCAAATCGGGTCTGTTTATGCCTCGAAGTAAAGAAGTGTATGGGATGTCTATTGAATAGATCAGAGCCCAGCACCCCAGAAGGCTCAGAGCCCCAACAGCCGGCAGGAAGTCCTCACTGAAAAGTATTGCCAAAACAGGCCCAGGGAGGACAATGAGGAATACAGTCAGAGGCATTATTATCATTGAAGCATATCTCTCCGTTGCCCTTGTAACATTCTCTATTGCGCCGAGGTCGCGCCTGGCATGAAAACTGGAAATGGTAGGAAACAGCAGTGTTTCTATTGCGAGGGGAATTATTAACAGCAGGGTTATGATTTTGTAGGCAGAAAAGTAATAGCCGACCTCCACCTCGGACCAGAAGAAGCCTATCATCACCTTATCAACGGAAGTTAACAGAATGGTTATGATCGGGATTAAGGCAACAACCAGAGCAAATCTCGAATATTCCTTCAGAAGAGCCAGAGAGGGTCTCCCAATTGAATGTTTTCTAAAGAAAAGTAACGAAACCAGGAGTGTTCCTGCCATACCAAACACATAACACCAACTCAGTGAGGAGATTGGGTTGCTTGCAAATAGCCTTTGAAGGCGCAGAAGAAAGGCTGGCAAATTGAGAGTCGCTCCAGTTACGCTTTCCATTGCCAGAAGGGCCACTAAAATCATTAAAGGAACTCTTACCAAAACTTCAACAACTGAAGCCACAGACCTCTTTGCCGTTTCTCTAAGGCCATCGAAAGTGCGAAAAGGTATTGAAATAAGATTCTGGAACAGAAAGTAAAACAGGAAAATCAGGAGCAAAGATTTTGATGTTCCGCTGGGATAAGCATATCCAAGATGCTCAATGGCAAAAATAAAGATTAAGACTGCGCATGCCATTAGAAGGGTTAAAAGAAGTTTGATGAATGCATAGGTCCCAATACACCGGGCCAACTCTTTCCCTTCAGAAATTTTCTTTATGTGAGCCTGGCCAAAGCCCAGATCGGCAACCAAATTAAAAATGGCTAAAAATGAAATGGAAAATTGGATGACACCGAGTGCGGCTGGAGCGAAACCATTCCATAGTTTTGCAATAACACACAAGGCTATCCATCCGGCCAATGCATTAATGAACTGGGAAACCATCAATAGGAACGTTTTTCTTGCTATCATTTCCAATGTCTAGATAAGATAAACAAAGGACATTAATAAAGGATTTGCAAGAAAAAAGATGACAAAATTATACAGATGCTTGAGAGAAAATTAACCTAACGTCGCTTGGTGATGTGCCCTTCATATCAACAGAATAAAAACCTGGCTCGCTCCATGGTTGGCTTTGTTAGCTCTCTAGCCATGGGAAGAGAGGAAAAGGAAAAAAGGGATACTACGACAAATCGACAAATGATAAAAAAA
>DUKC01000171.1 GCA_013329495.1 Thermoplasmata archaeon | reverse complement strand
GGGTAAAACTTGGAAAGTCAGGTTTGAACATAAGAGAACACTATGAAAAAAATAAAAAAGATGCAAGCGCTCTTAGAGGGTTGCAAAATGTAGAAGCAAGAATAAAGTCGCTTGCATCATACTACATCAAAAAGGGTGTTTTGCCAAAGAACTGGAGATACAATCCAAAGACAGCCAAGCTTTTGATAGGAAGATAATGGAAATCGAAAATAAAATCAAAAAGGCTAGAGCTTGGGTTGATGAGGAGGATTATATAAGGGTCGTAAGCCATCATGACGTCGATGGTATATCTTCGGCGTCAATAATTTTAAATTTTTTAAAAAGAAACAATAAAAAATTTTATTGCTCTCTCTTAAGAAACGTTAACAGAGAACTGCTAAATGCCTTGGACTGCGACGAAAAACTGTGTATAATTGCAGACATGGGTAGTGCCTATATCGATGAAATTGAAAAACTCGATAAAAGGGTAATAATACTTGATCACCATCTACCTAAAAGGGAGAGCAAAAACGAAAGCGTTCTCCAGATAAATCCGCATCTTCACGACATAAACGGCTCTGCGGAAGCTTGTGCTTCAACGCTTTCCTATTTTCTTGCGAATGAAATGGATCTTATCTCTTTTATGATAGCTGGCGCTCTTGGTGACAGGCAGGGAAGTGAATTCTCAGGTTTGAACAAAACATTCGTTGATGAAGCCATTGAAAAAGGGATAATAAAAAAGAGTTTTGGTGTCACAATTGATTGCTATGATAACAGCAATTTACAGAGAAAGTTAGAGACCTCAATAGCGCCCTTTTTCAAGGATATATCAGGAAGAAATGGTGCTGGGGAAAAGATTTCAGAGAGTCTAAAAGGAAAAAGTGAAAAAACGGTTAACTCAACCCTTTTACTTGAGCTTCTCAAGCAGGGTTGTAGAGAAGAGGTTACCAGCGATCTGCTTGGCTATGTCTATTCTCTACCCTTTAGGAACATGAACTCAAACGAGCTTCTCTCTCTATTTAATGTTTGTGACGGTCTTAACATGGCCGAGGTAGGTCTGTCAATGGCTCTTGGAGATGAAAAAAGCTACAGCGAAGTGATCGATAAGAAGGAGGAGTACTACAAAAGGGCTCTGAGTGGCTTGGTCAACCTTGAAAAAAGTGGTGCAATTGAAAAGAGTAGAATACAGTATTTTTACAGCGATAACCTTGCGATGAGTGGCCTCTACGCAAGCATAAGCATGAACTACTTCTTGGATCAGGAAAAGGCAACGTTGGCTCTTACGAAAACAAAGGAGCATCTAAAGATATCGGCAAGAGGTACCAGGCATCTTGTAAAAAATGGGTTAAACCTTGCAATAGCTTTAAAGGAAGGAGCTGAAAGAGTTAAAGGCAATGGTGGTGGACACGATATAGCCGCTGGGGCTACTGTGCCTTTAGAAGAGGGAGTAAAATTTTTAGATACCACAGATGAGATCATTGTTAAGCAGATGAGCAGATGATAAACTTTAGAGCATCGGTGAAATTTGATGATGAAAAGATTGCTTCAATAATTGCGGGGAGCATAGAGATCGAGAACAGAGGCTATGTCAATACAAAGCTTGCTGGGGATATGCTAGAGATATTCTTTGAAAGCAAGGACTATGGAAACTTTCTGCACACATTCAATGATCTTTTCTCTTCAATCTCCCTTGCATTAAACGTTGTTGGAGGTAAAAGAGATGATTGAGTATACTAGAAAGTGGTGCAAGGGTTGCAGAATATGCCTCAAAGTTTGCCCAAGAAGAGTGTTTGAAGTTGAAGACGGAGTTGACAGGGATGGCTATCAAAAGATGATAGTAAAAAGGGCTGAAGACTGTAATTATTGTATGCTTTGCTCATTGCTGTGTCTAGATCTTGCTATAGAAGTTAAGAGGTGACATCATGTTGATGCAGGGAAACGTTGCGTGTGTTGAGGGAGCGATCGAGGCAGGGTGTAGATTTTTTGCTGGCTATCCGATAACCCCTGCAAGTGAGATAATGAACCACATGGTCAAAAGAGTGAAAGAAGCCGTTTTCATCCAGATGGAGGATGAGATAGCAAGCATAAGCGCTTGCATCGGTGCTTCGTGGGCTGGAGTAAAGGCAATGACTGCAACAAGCGGTCCAGGCTTCTCTCTTATGCAAGAGGGTATAGGCTTTGCAGCCATGACAGAAACCCCATGCGTTGTGGTCGATGTTCAGCGTGCTGGGCCAAGCACAGGACAGGCAACAAAGGTGGCTCAGGGCGATGTGATTCAATCAAGATTTGGCTCACAGGGTGATTATGAAACAATAGTTTTAGCACCTTCAAGTGCCCAGGAGATGTATGATCTAACGGTAGAGGCTTTCAATCTTTCAGAGAAGTTTCGTACACCCGCAATACTGTTGGCAGACGAAACAGTCGGAAGGCTTAGTGAAGAGGTGTCTCTCAAAGATTTTGAGATTGTCAACAGGAAGAGAGGTTATACAAAAGAGCCATTTGGTGGCGAAATGGTGCCCCCAATGCCCGCCTTTGGTGATGGATGTGAACTTTTAATAACCGGTTCTACGCACGATGCCAGGGGATACAGAAAGACCCAGGATAGCAAGGTGCAGAAAGAACTTTTGGAGAGGCTAAAGAAAAAAGTTGAAGACCACAGAGACGAGATTTTCAGACATGAGGCCTACAATGAGGACAGCAAAACCATTCTGGTCTCTTTTGGCATAGAGGCCAGAGCATGCCATGAGGCCTGTCTGAGGCTTAATGGTAAGGTTGGTTTTTTGAAACTGAACACGATATGGCCGTTCAACTTTGAAAAAATTTCTGAGATTTTGGAAGGGAAAAGAGCTGTGGTAGTCGAATTAAACTACGGGCAGCTCTCAATGCTGATAAGAAATTGAGTAGTGTCCCATTTAAGAATAGTT
>DUKC01000038.1 GCA_013329495.1 Thermoplasmata archaeon | reverse complement strand
AGGCACCTATGCAATGATTTCTGCAGCAATATTGATCTTTGCCTATTTGAGTTACACTGGAACCACTGAAGCAAAAAATGCTGCAGAAAGAGGAAAGGCCGAATGGGAAGAACAGAAAAGAAAGTTTAGAGAACTAAGGACAGAGATTGTAGAGAAATGGGACGACATAGAGAAGACTGCAGAGTCCGTTAAAGAAGGTTTTAAAAGGGGGGAAAGAAGAAAATGAGCTTTTTTAAAAGTAGGGAGTTTGCAACAGCAATAGTGGTTATAATCATAATAGGCGTTTTGATCTTTGCAAGCATGCCCCTCCTTTACTTCATTCCAAGTGGCGGCGGCTATCGATACTTTGGGGAGCGGTTTTCGATCACAAGCTCTACCCAATTTGAACCCAAAGCGAACATCTATATAGATACTATAAACGGAAGAATATCTCTGTGCTCATGGGATGGAAGCAAAGTAAAGCTGGAATGGACCAAACATGCTCCAAGCTCGGAGCTCTTAGATCGTTTAAACGTAGATATATCTGAATTTCGGGATAGAGTAGAGATAAAAACCGATTTTAGAGAGATGAGTTTTGGGAACTACGGCGGGAACTACGGCATTGATTATGCTCTTTTCTTGCCAGAAGGGGAAATGAATGAGCTGAGCCTTGAAACGACCAATGGAATGATCGAAGTGATGAACATTTACCAGCCATCCAGATTAAGTGCAAGAAGCTCAAATGGAGGAATAGTGATCGAAAACACAAGTGTCGATGATGTATCAATAGGCACAACCAATTCAAAGATAACAATTGAAAACTCGAGAGCTGAAAACATCTCAGCAGAGAGCACAAATGGTGGTATTGAAGCACATCTAACCGGTATGGGAAATGTGAGTTTGAAGACGACAAATGGGAAGATAGAGCTGAGCATTCCCGAATACAAAGATTTTAGAATAGAGGCAAGAACCACAAATGGCAGGATTGATTTTGGTATAAGTTCACCTCTGATAGTTGAGGAAGTCTCCAGAAACAAATTTGTCGGCTATGTGCTGCCCATAAGATATGAGATAAAGCTCAGAACAACCAATGGAGGTATAGAAATAGAGTAGCCGCAAAGGTGAAATCATATTATAGGAAACAAAAAAATGAAAAGCAAAGCAATGGCATTTCTTGTGTTGTTCGCTTTTATTTTTCCCCTTTGTATTGAACAACCGGTAGAGGAAGCGGAAGGTAAGATGGCTCCAGAGCTTTTGAAGGAGGATGTTGAATTCTTATTCAGAACTATTGAGGAAGTGCATCCAAATCCATATCCATATTTGGAAGTGAAAGACGATGTGTTAGAAAAGATAGACAAACCTTTGACTCCAATTGAATTTTATAAAATTCTAGCTTCTGTAATAGACCCAGTAACTGTTGAATTGGGCGATAGTCATACCATAATCGGAGCTCCGAAAATAGATGAGAAGTTGTTTCCTTTAAGAGTAAAGATCTTCAAAGAGAATGAGAGGTATAGTATGTTTGTCACCGAGGATTATGAAGAGATACCAAAGGGGTCTGAAATTTTGGGGATCAACTCTCTAATCGCTTCTGAATTGATCGAAAGGATGATGCATGAAAGAGAAACGCCTCCAAGTGAGGGTTATAGGCTGGCATGCATGGAGAGAGGAGCTTTCGCTGAAAATCTTTTCCTTGAGATCGGGTATAGCGAGGAGTTCGATCTAAATCTGAAAACCCCGGATGGAGAGATCAAAAGGGTTACGATTCCTGCAGAGAAAATAGACCTTCCTGCTTTGTCCGGCCCATCGCGTCCAGGAAAGCCATGGGATTTTGAGATAATAGACGAAAGTGGGGTAATAGATAAAGATGGAAACATCGGATTGTTAACGTATAACAAAATGTACAACCCGATTGAGTTCAAAACCTTCTTGAACGACACATTTTCTGAAATAAAAGAGAAGAAGATTGAGAATTTAATAATTGATTTGAGGGAAAATCACGGGGGGATCTTTATGGATGGTTATTTCCTTTTGGACTATCTTGCAGGTGGACCTTTCAAAATGTGGTCAAGAATGGAACAGAGGGTCTCAAGTCAAATGTTGGAGCAAAATCAAAATAAAGAGATGATGGAAATGCAGTGGGAGCTCTACTGGGAGCCCATATTCTCTCACACAGGTCTTACTTTTGATGACTTTTGTGGGACCTTTGAGGGACTGGAGGAGGGAGACCTTTTAATCTTTGAAGCCCCGGACACGCCTCCGAGCGAACCAAATGATTTGAGGTTTGACGGAGATGTTTATGCGCTCACAAGCCCATTCACTTTTTCCGGAGGTATGATACTCGCATCAGCTTTCAAGGACAATGGCATCGGTACCGTAGTGGGCGAGGAAACGGGAGATTGGCCAACCGGTTATACATCTTTATACGGAATTACACTTCCAAATTCGGGAATCTGGGTTGGATGCTCTCAATGGCATCATGTAAGGCCAAGTGGTAAGGACACTGGCAGAGGTGTTATACCAGATTATGAAGTAAAGCCAAAACCCGAAGATCTGATAACGGGAGAGGACAGGGCGTTGAACTTCGTGCTGGAAGAGCTGATAGGAAATAATTATCAGGATAATGAGGAGGTGAAAAAATGAAAACAAAAAATATGGATAGAGAGATGAAAAAGGTAAAGGGTGAATTTTCAGATGTGCTCTTTTTTGTTTCCATACTCATTGTTATTGGTATTGTTTTATATATTGCTCCTTCTGGGCTTGATGCTTTGGGTGTTGTTGGACTCACCCTTGTTGGTATGGCAATGATCCTCATAACCAAATTTTATTCCAAATATGCAAAACTTACATTTCGAAGTTAATCCAAAACAGGATGGTTTGAGCTGATTGACGTCGTGATAATTTTCATCCTCTATATGGAAGGACTCGATTATTTGATCTTTAAGGGTATATTCCCTGCATTCAATTTTTATGCATTGCCCAGAATACCACATCAGATCGTTGTTTCAGTGTCTAAACTTGGATTGGCGCTTGTTATTGCTGGCGTGTTTAGTTACATAAGAAAAAGATCTTTCAGGGATCTGGGAATAACCAGGCAAAACCTGGGTAAAGCAGCATTACTTGGTTTAATCCTCATGTCCATCTTTGTTGTCATCATGATAGGTGCAGGAGCTCCTGGTGCCGAGCTGCCCAGGTATCGATTTCCAGAAGTCACTTTATCCAACTCTTTGCCCATACTTCTTATATGGCTGATAGATCCAGGAATAGTGGAAGAGCTTGTTTGTAGAGGTTTAATACAATCCAAACTTGAAAGGTGCATGGACTATCGCTTGGCTATTTTGGTTTCAGCGGCTTTCTTTAGCCTGGGGCATATGTGGCCGTCACCATTGAGCCACTGGCTTCTCTATCCCATTACACTATATTTTGGCATAATACTTGGTTATGTATATCACAAAACGCAAAATTTGATCGCAACGATGCTGCTACATGGTCTTTCCCTGGGCATAGCCACCATAATCTTGTTTATGTAGTTCGAATTTTTGGGAGTGCACGCAATACAGCTCGGATTAGCGCATAGCACAGCTCGAATTGGGCTTTGGGACAAAAATACT
>DUKC01000132.1 GCA_013329495.1 Thermoplasmata archaeon | reverse complement strand
TTCACTTACGAAATATCAATTGTTCTCGGTCCGGACAAGGACATACCCGCTCCAGACGTAGGCACAACTCCTCAGACGATGGCATGGATGATGGACACTTACTCAATGATTAAAGGGTATGCTGTCCCAGGTGTCGTCACTGGTAAACCCATCTGCGTAGGTGGATGCCATGGGAGAGCAGATGCTACGGGGAGAGGAATCTCGATAGCATGCCGTGAAGCACTAAAATGTCGGAATATGCCCCTTAGGGGGACTTCAGTGGCTATTCAAGGTTTTGGAAATGTCGGAATGCACACTGCAAGAATTCTTAACGAAATGGGATGCACGGTCGTCGGAATATCCGACATTGGTGGAGCACTATATGATCCAAAAGGGATTGATGTTCCAAAACTGATGAATTACGTAGTGAAAAATAATGGAAAAGAGATTGAAGGTTATGATCACGGAAAGTTTGTTGAAGGAATTAAAGAGGGAAACAAAGAGCTGTTGAGTATGGATGTGGACCTTCTTGTTCCTGCTGCTATGGAAAATCAAATAACTAAGAAAAATGCAGGAGATGTAAAGGCAAAGATATTGGTTGAAGGGGCAAACGGTCCGACCACACCTGAAGCTGATGATATTCTAGATAAAAACAATGTATTCTTGGTTCCAGACATAGTAGCAAACGCTGGTGGTGTGGTTGTGAGTTATTTCGAATGGGTTCAAGATTTGCAGTCTTTCTTCTGGGACTTTAAAGAAGTCAAAGAAAAACTAGAAAAGATAATGTTAAACTCCTTTGCAGATGTTCTTAATATCGCAAGAACATACAATGTAGATATGAGGACTGCTTCCTATATCTTGGCGATAAGCAGGGAAGCAGAAACAATTCAAGTAAGAATGATCTGGCCGTAATCAAACAGAAGAATCCATTGTGAAAGAGCGACAAATTCAATGAAGGCAAAGCCATTAACACGGCATAACCTTTACTTCTTTTTATAAAATATCAAACTCATTTCGCAAACAATCTTCAACTTGTCAAGCGAAAGATTTATTTGCTATTCAATAAATTAAACGAATTGTTTAAATTCTATTACCCTCTTAATTTTTTTATGCATTGGGCAGAAGCTGAGGCAAGAAAATTAACCAAACGAAAAGAAAAGGAGCACATAATAGCCACGGCAATCACACCCTCGGGTCCAATCCATCTTGGCAACATGAGAGAGATGCTGACTGCTGAAGCCATCTATCGTTCTCTCAAAAAACTCTCTGAATCCTGTGAGTTAATTTTTATCGCAGATAATTGGGATCCACTGAGGAGAGTTTATCCCTACCTTGATACTTCTTATGAAAAATGGGTTGGAATGCCCTTGAGTGAGATTCCATGTCCCTGCGGAAAGCACTCCAACTATGGGGAGCATTGGCTGCAGCCATTCCTTGATTCGATCGACAGGTTAGGCGTCCAGCCAATCATCTACAGAGCTCAGAATCTCTACCTTGAAGGATTTTATACTGAAGCAATAAAGACTTCACTAGAAAAAAAAGATCAAATTAGGACAACAATTGAAGCAATATCTCAGAGAAAATTGCCTGCCAATTGGATTCCTTTGAACATTAGGTGTGAACAGTGCAAACGCTTGACCCTCACTTCAATTGTTGATGAAGATATTAAATATCCTCTCATATCTTACAAATGTAAGTGCGGATTCGAAGGGAAAGCGGATCTGCGAAAGCCTGGGGTGGGAAAGCTGCCATGGAGGATAGAATGGCCTGCAAGGTGGAAGTTGTTTGGAGTTACTTTTGAAGCATGTGGAAAAGATTTGGCGGCCGCTGGAGGTGCATGGCAGACCGGAGAAGCAATAGCACAAGAAGTGTTCAATTATTCCCCACCAAATAACCTAACCTATGAGTTTATTTACTTGAAAGGAAGAGGGCCTATGCACTCCTCCACAGGAATAGCAATTTTACCGAGTGAATTACTTAACATTTTATCCCCTGTCGAACTTCGTTTTCTGTTTATGAAGCAACATCCAAACAAACATCTAGAGTTTGATCCCCTCTTTGGAGTATTAGACTTGGTCGATGAGTGGGATAGGTGGGAAGGGAGTTTTTTTAGTGGAAAAAAATCAAGATCTGGCATGAAAGACTTATCCGAAATCTATGAACTTTCTCAACCCCATGAACTCCCAGAGTCAAAACCCATTAATGTTTCTTATAGACATCTAGTAATAGTAACCCAACTTGCAGATGATTTTTCGAGTGTAAGATCAATACTTGAACGCTCAGGATTCATACCCAAAGGAGTTGATGATGCACAGTTGGCTTTGCTCAAGCGGAGAGCTCAACTGGTTAGGAACTGGGTAAAACACTTTGCACCATCAAACATAAAGTTTGAATTAAAAAAAGAAATTCCAAATCTAGACCTTTCTGAAGATGAGAAAAAATTTTTATCAAAGCTGTTTGAAAGAATCGGTTACGCGGACTGGTCTGCTGAGGTGCTTCATAGCTGTATTTACGAAGCAATAAAAGAAGCCAATATTCAACCGCAAATTGCATTTAGATCAATATACAAAATATTTCTTGATACAGAAAGGGGACCCAGGGTAGGATATTTTCTTGCCTCGTTATCAAAGGATTTCGTCAAAGAAAGGATTAGAAAAGCGACAAAAGTCTAGTGAGTAGAGTAGTAGGAGGCCTTTCGACCACCGTCTCCTCATCGAACCGCACAGAAAAAGGAGGNNGGACTATCAAATAGCTATTCAATTCCCAGGATCTCCTTTAGATTCAAAACCTTTGCAAAGCTTCTGAATTCTTCTGTTTTTGAAATTTTAGCTGCGGATTTTTGTATGTCTTCGTTTCCGAGCAGGACTTTAAAGAAATCGTTGAATGCTTCACCACTCCCAAGAATGGCTATAGTCCTCCCGACATTTTCATCGGCAAAAACCTGCTCCAAAAACTTTTCTGATTCTTCACTACCTGCTATCTTACACAGCGATTTTCTGATCTTTTCATCTGTTAAGAGTTTTTTTATGAGTTCTTCGTTTCCAGTTACACTTCTTATGATTG
>DUKC01000196.1 GCA_013329495.1 Thermoplasmata archaeon | reverse complement strand
GACCCTAAATTACCTTACGTCGAACAACTACATGGGCAATAAGATTGTTGGTCCTCCGCCTCCTCCGCCACATACGGACAGAAGAGGCATGCACCACGTACTCACCTCTGAAGGCAGCATGTTTTGATAGATCATTGTTTCTATCCCACTTCCAAAGCCGCAGCATACCTTGACGGGCATAGTACACCAAGAGATACAACTTCTTGCAATGCATAGTATGTCAAAAGGCAAAAAGATAGGTGCAAACCAACAGTAAACACAGCAAAGGGGCGGAGCACATGTGCAGACGCAAGTGGAAATTATCCAAAAGAACGAGAGCATTGTAATCCCTACTGGAGTCAAAAGTTGTGATTGAAGAGTTCCGCATATGGTTGGAGTGCCCGCAACAGCGCCAGGCGATGGCATGGGTGCAGGCGGTTGAAATGCTGCAAGTAATTCAAATAACTCGATCAATTTTTTTTCACCTCCTTTTTCTTTATATTGTTTGCGAGTTATTGTTTGCGAGTACTATATATAGTATTATCTCTACCTTTAAACTTTCGTTTCCTTTTGAAGCTAGGGAGAAAAGCTTGGGAGCTCACAAATTTGTGGTATCTCACACAAACTATTTAACAACGAGAAGAAACTAATTTTTAGATGGTCCAATAAAATTTAAATTAATTGGAGGGGAGAAAAGAGGGGGGTTTGCCCCTATTGTTTGTTGCTCACTATCTCGACGTCTTTCTTATTGTACTGCTCCGCCCCAAGTATATCGTCACTTGGATCAATGATTATGCAGGATGGCTTCAAATTAAGATCGAGAACGAAGGTCCCCTGCTCATCACCCATCCATACTCTTGCTCGCTTGGTGGAGTTGTCGACCAGGATTATTTCGGTGGGAACAGGCATTTTGAAGCTGGGATTTGATTGAGTGACTTTCATCAATAGTTTCCACCCTTCTGATGTTTCCCAGGTCAGAGCATCCTGCAGGGAGTAGGTAGTGTACCCCGTGTCCCACAGCCACTGATCAAAGAACCAATCGAGTTCTATGCCGGATACTTCTTCAGCTGAATCTATGAAATCTTCAAGCTCAACTAACTTGAACTTGTATCGATTGAAGTAGGTCGACAGAATTGTAAAAAATTTTTCATCCCCCACCAAGCTTCTAAGCATGGCTAAGACACAGGAGCCTTTGTTGTAGATTAGGGGACCGTAAGTTTGCTGACCGAACGACAAGATGCCCTCCCCCAGAGGAACCTCTTCTCCATTCCATAGGATGTACCCGAACTTTTGGAGGTTTAGGTGTTTTTTCCCCGCCTTCGGTCCGTATTTCCATTCGTGGTACAGCACATCAGAATAGACTGCAAACGCCTCATCCAACCAGGGATCATCGCACTGATCATTTCCTACCAAGCAGTACCACCACTGATGGGCGGTCTCGTGGGCAACAACAGATTCCAACAAGGCTGTGCTTCCTGAATTGTAGAGAGAGGTTCCAATCATGACCAGGTTCGGATATTCCATACCTCCACCGAAGTAAGTCTCGGCCACGTTGTATTCATCGTAGGGATACCTGCCAAAGTGCTCACTAAAATCAATAATCGCCCTCTTGGCAAAACCAAGAGCTTCCCTGCCCCTGCTTTCGTGTTCGGGAAAGTAGTAGGAGTTGATTGTGATGTTCTTCCAGCTATCACTTATTGTTTTGTAGTGTTTGCTTGCCACAAGAGCGAATTCCCTGACGAGACCTGTCTCATAATAGACTGTTTTTGTCGCATTCTTGTGATGAAGCATTTTAACTGTGCATCCTGTGGCAGCTACAGAAAAGCTCTCTGGGACGGTGAGGGACACTCTGTAAAGAGAAAAATCAGAATTGAACGTTTCTCCCCATCTGCAGTAGGGATCATTGTTCCAGCCTTCTTCGTTGTACAAAGAAATTATCGGCAGGGCGTTGCCCAAATTATAGGTGCCGTTCCACCTTCCAAATCTGTATTGAAGTCTCGGCACTTTGATTCTAAAATTCATCAAAATCGTGGTCTTGTCACCAGGTTTAAGACGTCTAGAAAGCTTTACCTCGATAAGGGTTGAATCTTTCCCAATTATTTTATAATCCAATGGCTTATTTTTTTCATTTTTCACCCAGTTTACGGTGATTTTACCTCCTTCTTTCTTAAAAGCATTTGGATACAAATGAAAGTACAACTCATCGAAAGACGTGGATGCTTTGTTTGTGTAGCCCAGCGCTAAAAAACCATCCACAGAGTGTGTGAGTTGATTAAGCTGCAGGTTTATAACGTATTTGTTAACAGGGGTGTTGATGTCAGTTGTGCTGTTGGGTTGCTTTTCTATGCCATTCATGGCCAGAACGGAAGGTTCAAGATAGGTGAGAAACAGAAACAACACAAGGGTGCCTATCAAAGACACATGTTTGCATTTTTTGAGATTTTTGTTCATTTTTCAATAAAACGTGTTCTTTATTTTTATACTTATTTTTTTTGAATTAAAAAAACACCAATTTTTAAATATTAGATTGGAGATACATAGTAGTATGGCAGTTTGGGCGGGAGTGATACTCCTTTTGATTGCGGCATATCCTTTTGCCACCTGTATAGATGCGTGGATAAGTGGCATAAAGGAAACTGAACTCTATTACATGCTGTTTTCGTTGGGCGGCGAAGGAAAATCGCTCTTCTCGATCGGAGGCTATGATGTGACCTACAGACTAGCCACTTTCGAGCTTGACAGAACTCTTTTGCTGACGATAACATTGATAATAATTTTCGTTGCAATAGGGTTTATAGTGAGTGAAAAGAAAATGTTGCGCGTAATACACTAACCGCTTCGACCCATGTCTTTTACTATTTTTTCCCTTTCAGACGATATTATTTTTATTTTCCCGCCGAATTCCTTATCGATCCATTTTCCACCAGTCAATCTGTCCAAACATATTGCAAGAGCGGCTATCTCGGAGTGAGGTTGATTGGAAACCGAAAGGTTGTAGTCGGCAAGCCTGTACAACTCGTGAGGCACTTTTTCTGCCCCAACAACCAAAAGCAGATCCTTCTCTTTTTTAAGCTTGCTTGACATCTTGTCCAGGGGCATACCATACATGGTCAGATGAACCACCGTTCCACTATTCCTTTTCCATTTGTGAATGAATTCTTTCCACTCCACCCCACTTTTTATTTTAAAGTCTCCACCAAACTTTCTGGTCACTCTGTTGATGTTTGCTTCGATTCTATCGTCGGCGCAATCTATCCATATTGCTTGCGCTCCAAAAGCTCTAGCCACTAGAGCAACGTGGGTGGTTATGCGTTTGTCCCTATAAGGTCTGTGCCCTATCCTAAGCACGCCGATCATTTTTGAGCACGTTCAATCTTCATACCTTTAGAAATGAGTTTCAGCGAACGATTGATCAGGTTTCTTAGTTCGGAGTGCTGTATGTTCAGCTTCTCGATGATCTTTCCCTCGTGTGTGCCTTCTCTGCCGACCAACTTGAAAACTTTTTCCTCGATTTTCTGAAAGTCTTTGTGTTCCATACAGACGGCAACTGCAGCTTGAGACAGCTGAGTGACAGGACAGGTGAACTTTATGTAGAATGAGGAGTAAAATGCCTTGTAGGTCTTCTCGGGTTTTTTCTTTTCCTCAATGGGTATCCAGCGGCTCTCGACCAGCTTGTTTTTTTCAAAGAATGCTATAGCTTCAATTCCCTTGTCGCCGAATTTCTTTTTGATTTCCGAGGCAGTATGCCAATCCTCTTGAATCGCTTCGAACGCTTTCATTTTCAAAGGAGTGTCAAATGCCCTGAGAAGTGCGATCAAATCAGATATGTCCTCAATAGCTTTTATGTGCATCATTCTGAGTCTTTCCTCTGTTTTTTACTAACAAAATCTTAGTTCTCTAATAGGTAATC
>DUKC01000214.1 GCA_013329495.1 Thermoplasmata archaeon | reverse complement strand
AAAGAAAGGAGTTTTTGGGGTAATTGGAACCAAAAACACAACAAAATTTAGAGACTTTTAAATATTTATTTAGACCCCCTCATGCGCTTTGGACCCGTATTCAAGCCATAAATCCACTGAAGAACAAAAAACAGAAATTATCTATTTTTTGATTCCCAAAATCTCCTTAAGCCTCAGAACCTTTATAAAGCCTCTAAACTCATCAGATTTGGATAGGTTGGCTGCGGACTTGTGGACGGCTTCGTTGCCAAAGATATCCTTTAAAAAATCGTTAAACTCTTGGCTGGCCGCGATATCAGAAAAAGATTTTCTAACATTTTTATCAGCAAGCACACCTTCTATGAATTTCTCTGTTTCCTCACTACCTGATATCTCGCACAGTGACTTTATGATTTTTTCGTCTTTCAAGAGCTTTTTTATGAGTTCTTCGTTTCCAATTACGCTTCTTATGATTGCGCTTATCATGATTTTAAAAATCCACTGGCATTATTTCAATCTTTCTGTCAATAGATAAGAAAACACTCTTGCTCCCAAGAAGGGCATTAGGAGCCAACTCGCCCCCAATACAAAAGGTTTAATTAGCCGACTCAAATTAAGTTATATGAGTTATTGGGGCAAGGTTTTATGGGTTGATCTAACAAAGAAAAAAGTCTGGGATGAAAAAATCGAAGAAGAGACATACAAAGAATACCTGGGAGGCTATGGATTAGCACTGAAGTTGACGCTTGAAAAGCAAAGCAAAGGAGTTGATCCGCTAGCTCCAGAAAACATTTTATCGTTTACCCCCGGATTACTGACGGGAACGGGTGCCTATTTTAGTGGAAGGTTCATGGTCGCAGCAAAATCACCAGCCACAGGCGGGTGGGGCGATGCCAATTGTGGAGGGAAACTCGGAAACGAGATCAAAAAAACAGGGTACGATGGAATATTTTTTGTGGGGAAAAGTGAAAAGCCCGTGTATTTCTTTTTGGATGGAGAAAAGAAAGAGATCAGAGATGCAGGTAAACTGTGGGAAAAGGACGCCGTAGAGACTGAAGACACACTTCATGACGAGTTGGGGAAGAACTTCAAAATCGCTGAGATAGGACGGGCTGGGGAGAAATTATCTCCCATGTCCGGCATAGTCCACGACAGGGGTAGAATTGCGGCAAGAATGGGGTTAGGCGCAGTGATGGGATCGAAAAAGCTGAAGGCTGTCGCGTTAAGAGGAAATAAAGAGGTCAGAATCCGGGACAAAGAATCTCTTAATGCTGTGAACAAAGAGTTCTTGACTGAGTACAAGAGGCTAATGGGGGCAACTAAAAACTTCACAAAATTCGGAATTGGCAGGCTTGTGTCGAGTGCCGGAATCCTGGCCAGTGAGGCGGACGTTTGGATAAGGCTGATGCCGGAAATCTTCAAACTTATGATGAGATGGGGGGGAACTCCTGGTTGGGGTGCCTGGTCAATGAATTCGGGAGATGCGCCTGTGATGAACTGGAAAGGGAGCTATAGAGATTTTCCAAATGCAGGAGACCTGACAGACGAATCGGTCCTTAAGTACCAGATTAGAAGATACGCCTGCTCTAATTGCCCATTAGGATGCGGAGGAATTCTTGAGTTTAGAATGGACTCCAAAAAAGTTGAGACACACAAGCCCGAATATGAGTCTCTAGCCGCACTAGGAGCGCTCAACTTGTGTGATGATCTTCCGACCATTTTAAAGATAAATGACCTCTGCAACAGGGCGGGCATCGATACCATATCCTTGGGAGGCGTGTTGGCATTTGCTGTCGAATGTTATGAAAAAGGAGTTCTGGATGAAGAAATGGTGGGCTTCCCTCTGAAATGGGGGGATGGAAAGGCATTGCTGAAGTTAACTGAGAGCATAGTCGAAAGGAAAGGAATAGGAAACGTCCTGGCAGACGGGGTTAAAAAAGCTTCAAAAAAGTTTGGAAAAGACTCAAAGGGGATGGCCATGGAAGTGGGAGGCATGGAAATGGCGATGCACGACCCGAGGGCAGATCCAGGGTACGGAGTATCTTATCAGTTCTCCCCGACGCCCGGCAAACACCTCTGTTCGATGGTGTTTGGGGATATGTTACAGCTGGAAAGATTTGAGGGATACACTAAGAGCCCGGCGCTGTACAAAAATGAGATGAAGTACTCTTCACCCTGCATTGGAAGAAACATGGCTATTGGCCTTCAATACTTCGACCTCGTTAGCTGCGCAGGCTTTTGCTTTTTCGGTCCTCTGTCGTCAGGCTTATCCTTCCCGTTAAAAGAGTGGATTAACTCAGCCACAGGCTGGGAACTGGATTATAAAAAATGCCTGAAAGTGGGAAAAAGGATATTGACGCTCAAGCAGCTCTTTAATGAAAGGGAAGGTGTTCCAAAGAGAGAACTTCCAAAAAGAGTGAGGGGCATTCCGCCCTTGGAAGAGGGAAACGCAAAAGGGGTAACCTTGAACCTAAACGTTTACAAGAAGGAATTTTATGATGAGCTTGGATGGGATAACAACGGTAAACCAAAAGCAGATACGCTGAGTGAGTTGAATCTCCGTGGATTATAAGGACCTTGCCTTAATCCCCAAATTATGCGCAATAACGCGCAAGTGCTTATCCAAATAGCGTGAATAGCTGAGCTGACTGAACAAGAAACAGGATTTGATTTTATAGATTCTATCTATATAGGGGGTATATTTGAAAGCGATAAAAAACGAAAGTTCGTTTTTCATGCTCTGCAAGAGATAGAGGAGATAGGGATTGAAAAGGTAAAAAATGCACTGAAGTAGCACATGAAATAGGACAGACTAAAGGAGAGAAGAGGGTATAAAGAAAGGAAAGGTTAAGGTTAAATAGGGTTTGAA
>DUKC01000210.1 GCA_013329495.1 Thermoplasmata archaeon | reverse complement strand
GAAACAGAGAAATTCATAGAAGGTATGCTTGCTGATAAAAATGTTAGAAAATCTTTTTCTGATATCGCGGCCAGCCAGGAGTTTAACGATTTTTTAAAGGATATCTTTGGCAACGAAGATGTCCAAAAGTCTGCAGCCAATATCTCTAAAACAGATGAGTTCGGGGGCTTCGTAAAGGTTTTAGGGCTCAAGGAGATTTTGGGAATCAAAAAATAAACAATTTCTGATTTTTTTTCATTCTTTAGCAATTTCATGGCTCGAATACGAGTCCAAAGCGCGTGATGTGGTCTAAATAAATATTTTAAGAGGCTGTCCCGCAATTCAACCTCAGTAAATATTCTCCAAGCTTATTGATAAAGAGCCTTAAAAATTTGGCTTCATCCTGAAGAAATAACTAATTATAGAACATTTTACTAAAAATTATTCAACTTCCAATATTTGTCGGACAGCCTCTTAAATCCTCTAAATTTTGTTGTGTTTTTGGTTCCGATTACCCCAAAAACTCCTTTCTTTCTCTCCAAAAAGCCCACGGTCCCTCCGCTACCCAAGTTTCTCCCACTTTTTTAGTTTAAGCACTTTTCCCAGCGAGCCGCCTCTTTCTATTTCTTCCCTTATTCTGTTTTCTCTCTCTTTCACATCCAATGCCCTGTTTGCAATTTCTTTTCCCTCTTCTCTTGGTACAACAACCACCCCCGAGTCGTCACCGATGATCCAATCCCCTCTCCTCACTTTTCTCCCACCACAACTGACTGTTCCCCCTATTTCACCATAACCCTTGGGCTCCCCAGCGCTGGGCGAGGTCCACCGGGTGAATACCGGCAAGTCAATCTTTAAAAGATCATCAACATCTCTGACTGCTCCATCAACAACCACCCCTGCCAAACCCTTTATTCTTGCTGAGTTGGAGGCCAGTTCCCCCCACACTGCTTTCTTTCCTCCATTCACGTCAACAACCAGCACGTCACCTCGGTCTGCTCTGTCTATCCCCTCAACGGGTTTTGCCCAGTCTCCATTTATTGCGACAACCGTCAGGGCCTTGCCGACCATTTTATAACCCGTTTTCAGGGCTTTTATCCCTTCCATTTCTCCCGCACGATGCATCGCATCAGAAACATTTGCGGTGGAGACTTTTGAGAACGCTTTTCTCAGCTCTTCTGTACCGTATCTCTTAAACAGATCTGTCCTGATCACCTTGCGCTTTTCCATTGCCTCTTTGATTGATCGCGTGGCTTCTGCGACTTTCGGTGACTTGGTTATTGCCCCACCAACAATTATTATGCTTGCGCCCGCATCAGTCACTCTGGCAGCGGTCTCCGAGTTTATCCCTCCTGCTACTGCAACAGGCATGCTTATTTTGCTTGCAACTGATTTGAGTTCTTCAAAGGAATCTTTTCCAGTCATTTGCTCATCAACTCCAACGTGCACGCACACGAAATCCACTCCGAGCTCCTCCACAACTTTCGCTCTCTTCGGTTTTTCTTCCACTCCAAGCAGGTCAACCATGATTTTCGCGTTGAAATTTCTCGCAGACCTGACAGCCTCCTTGAGGGTTTCGTCGTCACTCACCCCCAGCACGCATATCACGTCAGCTCCGGATTTTGCAGCCATCTCCGCCTCTACACCTCCGACATCAGCGGTCTTCATGTCCGCAACAAGCGGAACTTCGGGGAATTGCTGTTTTAGTTTTCTCACTATCTCCATGCCCTCAGATTTGATCAGGGGAGTTCCCGCTTCCAGCCAGTCAGCTCCTCCCTCCACCGCCTCTTTTGCAATCTGCAATGCTCTGTGTTCATTCAAGACATCCAGCGCGACTTGAAGTATTGGATTCCTTTTCATTTTCAACTCCACGCAAATTGATAAAAATGCTTACTCTTTATTTTACCTTTTCCGTATCATCTTTAAAGCCTTTCTTCTTGTAATCCGATTTTGTAGTGTCTAATCAACATTTTTTCCAGTCACGCTCTAAAGGTTTGCTGGGCGTTTTTTTGGGGTTAGTTAATATAATTTAGGTAATATAAAAGAAACATTGTATTTTTTTTTACGTTAATCAACGAATCAACAATCGATAGTTATTTAACATACTTTCTAGATATACAAAAGGAAGGTGATGGGATGTTGACTGCCAAGATTGAAGTGAGTGAACTCAAGGAAATGATTCTTAGTTCAGTTTCCAGCGTTTCAAGCAAGAAAGAAATAATAGACCGGCTCAACGTTTTTCCCGTCCCAGATGGCGACACCGGAAGGAATTTAAGTTTGACGCTTTCTGTGATTGGCGATAAATTAGAGGAGAAAAGTTATCAATCAATGGACGAGCTTGCTAACGATCTTGAAGAGTCCGCATTGATGGGCGCCACTGGTAACGTGGGCATGCTTCTGGCACAGTTCTTCGGCGGTTTCTGTTCAGTCATTAGAGGCAATGGCGGGGTGACTCCCGAGCTGCTGGTTAAAGGGATGATGGAAGGGTCTCGATCAGCCTATCACGCATTCACCGACCCCAAAGAAGGCACGGCTCTGACGGTTTTAAGGGAAATGGCTTCGGGGGCCTCGGAATCCTTGGAAGAAAACAAAAATCCGGTTGAAGTTCTGAAAGACGCGTGGCTCAATGGAAAGCAGGCTCTGCGGAAGACGAGAGACATGCTACCAGAACTCCGGAGGGCAGGTGTTGTGGATGCTGGGGGATTAGGAGTGCTGTGCATGGTAGAGGGATGGCTCAAGGCGCTTGGTGAACAGCCAGATCAAGAAGATTTTAGCCAAGCCAAGCCCGCATACCCGAAAAGTTCTATAAATTTCAGGTATTGCACGGAATGCCTACTCAAAAGTAGAGCGGACAGCAACGGAATCAAAGAAGCTATGAGGGGCAAGGGAGATTGTTTGTTGGTTGCAGGAGAAAAAGGCTTCGTCAAGGTTCATCTGCACACTAATGATCCTTCGGATGTGATCACGACCTGCAAACAGTGGGGAAAGCTTAAGAAAGTAAAGATAGATGACATGAAAAAGATGCACCAAGAGTTGCTTTTTAAGGATGATTTAAATGGTCAAGATTTTTGCTGACAGTACCTTGGATCTGCCTCAAGAGACAATCAAAAAGTTTAACATAGGGATAGTACCCGTAAAGGTTCTCTCAGGAGGAAAGGAGGTAGAGTCGAGTTCTGACCTGTTCAAAAGATTAAAAAGAGGAGAGGAGCTGACAACCGCTCAACCTTCTCCAAAGCAATTTTTGGATGCTTTTATGGAAGCTGAGGATACTGAGCTCGTGGCACTCACCCTTTCTAAGAATATCAGTGGAGCTTACCAGTCTGCACTGGTTGCTCAAAGGATAGCAAACGGCAAAGGGAAAGATGTGACAGTCATTGACTCGAAATCAGTTTCCGTGGGTCTCGGTTTAATTGCTCTGAATGCTGCGATTAAAGCGAAGGAAGGCATTCCAAAAGCTGATTTACTCCGTTTGATTACCGAACTAACAGGCGAGACCCGACTCATTGTTTTTGCTGAAACTTTTAAATACGGATTAAAGAGCGGAAGAATAGCGCCTTTGGCCAGGATGCTTGCCGAGCACGAGAAAGAGAAAATGGCAGACAGCCCTCTAGAAAAAGAAAAACCCAAAGGCTGGAGGGCTTTCCTTGCCAAGGGGGGAGACATTTCTTTTGAAAGGAGGGCTTTGGCAAAATTAGCCGATCTAAATCTGGAAGACTTGGAAAAGAAACTCAAAAAGGTCGAAAAGATAGCATCCATGCTAGAACTCTTAAGAATCAGAGTTTTAGCCCAAATAAAGGGGGGACACGTCACAGGAGGGGGCGCAACAATAGGTTCAAGGAAGGGGATTAAAAAAATTGTAAAATATCTTAATAAGGATTTAGATGAGCTCAGATCAATGAAAAAGGAAGAAAACATTCCTCTTTCGATGGTCGTTGCCCATTCAAGTGCGCAAGACAGACTGGAAGAGTTAAAAGGTAAACTTTCTGGCTGCAATTGCCAAAAACTGATTGAAACCCAAGTTGGTCCGGTTTTGGGAATGTTTACTGGTCCAGGCGCAATATTGCTTGCTTATTGTCCTATGATAGAAAATCCCGAAGGTGATTAGTTGAGTTCGTTAGTCTTTGCATTGCTCATTGCGTTGTCCTACCTAATTGGCTCAATTCCAGTTGGTTATCTGCTTGTAAAAAGGAAAAAAGGCGTTGACCTGAGAAAGCATGGAAGTGGAAACATTGGAGGGGCTAATGTTTCACGCCTCTTAGGAAAGCGTTGGGGAATTTTTTCTGGATTGGGGGATGCCGCGAAAGGGTGGTTTCCCACTTTTCTTGCAATCAGCCTAAGCGCCCCGCCTTTGATAATCGTCGGAGTCGCTTTTGCTGCTATACTGGGTCACTGTTTTCCTCCCTGGCTTAAGTTCAAAGGTGGGAAAGGAATGTCGACCCTTATGGGTGCTCTGCTCGCAATTTCTCCTTTATCTTTCATAATTTTGTTGTGCGTGTGGGCTCTGGCCCTCAAACTCACCAACATATCCTCTGTGAGCAACTTTTGCTTCGTGGGAGCCTCGCCTTTTACCCTGTATTTAACTCGTCTATTAACGCTATCTCATCCCTCTCTTTACCAACTCTATCCACTCGAGCAATCCCTCCTATTCACCTACTTTTCGATAGCTCTTATTCCTCTTATTCTTTACACCCATTGGTCTAACATCAAGAGAATCATGGAAGGGAAAGAAAGAAAGTTCGGCGAACTAATCGAAGTTGGGGAGGGAAGAAATGAGTGACTGGCTAACATACTTGCTTGCAAGCGTGCTAAGTTACTTGTTAGGGTCTTTGTTGTTTGCCCAGCTGATTGCAAACCTAAAAGGAATTGACCTCAGAAAAGTAGGAAGCAAGAATACTGGGGCACTCAACTTATATCGATCAACCCACTCAAAACTGTTGGTTTGCCTAGCTACTCTAGGGGATATGGGAAAAGGATGGCTAGCCGTAACCCTCGCATCACTTCTTTCAGCAACTCCAGAGGCATCACTTTTTGCGGCTGCATTTGTAGTGCTTGGGCATCAATACTCACTCCTCACAAAATTCAAAGGCGGGAAAGGAGTTTTAACAACCATGGGTGTGTACGCAAGTTTGGAGGCTCCCCAGCTCTTGCCTTTATCCCTTTTTGGCTGGATAAACTTCACTTGGGTGATCTCATGGGCTTTGCTGTTTGGTTTGGGTTATGCCTTCACCAAAAAGTTAAAGGTTGGGAGGATAGTAGCCTATGTTTGTTTGCCAATTATAGCCTTTTCACTAAAAATTTCGATGCCAATAGTTTTGTTATTTGCAGTCCTCTCTTTGTTTGGGCTCCTTAAAGAAGATTGGAGAGCTGAGTGAAAACCTCATATGAACCCGTTTGGCGATTTAAGAAGGAGAGTCTTTCATTTACTTTTTGTGGGGCTTCCGATCGCATATCTATTTTTAACCAAGGAACAAATGATCCCACTAATGGTTATAGGAAGCTCAGTTGCTCTCTTCATCGAGTTTCTAAGGCTAAAGCATCCAAAAGCAATCAGTTGGTTAAAGCTCTGGTCAATGCGCTCTTATGAAAAAGGAAAGGTAGCGGGATATGTTTATCTTTTCATTGGTGCAACTGTTGCAGTGATGTTGTTTTCTAAGGATATTGCAACGGCTGCATTATTGATGGTGGCTATCGGAGACGTAGTTTTTGGCATAACGACTTCTTTTGTTTCTGGCCAGACAACAAAGAAGGTTTTGCCTATATTAGTGACCTGGGTTCTTTGCTTCTTACTAACTATCTCATTTGTAAATTATCTGATTGCAACAGGAGGGGCGATAGGAGCGGTAATCGCAAATGCATTTCCTCTCAGATTAAGAGGGCGGATTATCAATGATAACCTGACCATCCCTCTCTATTCAGGCGGGTTTATGTGGGTTATTAGTTATCTCCTAAATTTTGTTTGAAAGGGCACACTAAAAAGAGGACGACGTTTGAGGATTTTCACTTCAGCGCTTTTAATTTTTACCTCTGATTTAGCTTTATTTGAAGAATGAGCGAAGGGGTAGAACTGACGGGGGCAACTACATTTTCATCTTTAAAGGGCATCCAAATGGAAGGATTTCTTACCCTCCGGGGCTCCAACTCGGTGTCGAGGTATGACAAATAGCCTAATGCTGGTGAGCCCGTTGTGGCAGCAAGAGTGATTCTTATTCTTCCCTCCTCGGGACTCCATAAAAGATTAGACCCGATTATCTTGCTCCAGTACCTACTGATGCGTGCCCGAAGTTATAAATATTCTTTTCGAGAGTTTTTGGTTGAACACTCAAAAATCAATTTACGATATCAATACAAGAAAGCCCGTGAATTTATTCATGGGATGAATGC
>DUKC01000128.1 GCA_013329495.1 Thermoplasmata archaeon | reverse complement strand
GCCAGAGCTCTTATTTCATCTAGATTTACATTGGGATGGTACCTTATCCCACCTTTCGTTGGGCCGGATGAGAATGAGTGTTGGACCCTGTGCCCGGTAAATATTCTTAACCGTCCATTATCCATCCTGACTGGAAAATTTACAGTTAGCTCCCTGTGAGGCTTTTTCAACTTGTTAATAATTTCTGGAGGGACATCGGGCAAATAACTTGCTCCTTTGTCGATTTGCTTTTGTGCTGTTTCATAGGGATTTTCATTGTTTTTCATAGTGATCATTTAGCATAAATGTATTTGGTGCATAAATATTTTTGCAAAAGATATATAAACCCCTCTTTACTCTCTTCAAAATGGTGATTGCATGCTTAAAAAACCAACAATAGTTTTAAATGTTAAAACATATCAAGAAGCAATTGGAAAAAAGGCATTGGAAATAGCAAAACAAATGGATCAGATTGCAAAACAAAATTCTGCATCGTTAGCAATTGCAGTTCAACCAACAGATTTAAGAATGATAGTAGAGGAGGTAGAAATTCCGGTGTACGCACAACACGTAGACCCAATAAAACCTGGCTCGCACACTGGATGGATACTGCCCGAAGCAATAAAAGATACGGGGGCAAAAGGAACGTTGGTGAATCACTCAGAACATAGATTGACCTTAGCGGATATAGATGAGTGCATCAGAAAGGCGAAAGCGTATGGGTTGGAAACTATTGTATGTACAAACAACGTTCAAACTTCTGTAGCTGCGAGCGAATTAGAATCCGATTTCGTTGCGATAGAGCCGCCAGAATTGATTGGTGGGGATACGTCAGTAACTACAGCCAATCCGGAAATTGTGAAGGACGCGGTCGATGCAATCCGAAGAGTCAACAGCGAAGTGGGTATTCTTTGCGGTGCCGGCGTAAAAAACGGAGAGGATGTCGCAAAAGCAATAGAATTAGGCACTCAAGGGGTATTGTTGGCTAGCGGAGTGGTAAAAGCGAAAGATAAAGTTAGAGCGCTTAACCAGCTTGTCAGAGGGCTCATCGAGTGAGAAGAGGATTCCACCCTTACCCACCATAACAAAATTTTTATACTATCTCTATATTTAGTAATGAATCTGAGGAGGATATCATGCCCATCTATGTAAGATTTGAAACACCTAAAGAGTTAAGCAATAAGATCCTTGAAGTAGTCGAAAAGGTCAAGGAATCAGGAAAAATTTGTAAAGGTACAAACGAAGTAACGAAGCAGGTCGAAAGAGGATTGGCCAAGCTAGTTGTAATGGCAGAAGATGTGAGCCCCGAAGAGATTTTGGCACATATGCCTTTGCTTTGCGAAGAAAAGGAGGTCCCTTATTGTTATGTCCCTACGAGGGAAGAGCTAGGAAATATAATAGAGCTTAAGGTGGGCAGTGCTGCCGTAGCAATAATCGATCCTGGAAAAGAGAAAGAGCTGTTGAGCAAGATTATTGAAGAGATTCGAGGTTTGAAAGGATAAAATGAACGAAGGGATACCTGGAGAAATTGTAGAAATTGTAAGCAGAACCGGAATGTGTGGCGAGGGAATACAGGTAAAAGTGAGAATATTGGATGGCAAAGATAAAGGGAGAGTTATTACGAGGAATGTAAAAGGGCCAATACGAAAGGGAGATATACTAACGCTGCTTGAATCGGGACGCGAAGCAAGAAGAATCTCAGTTAGATAAACATGGTTGAAGGACAAGAGTGCAGTTTTTGCGGAAAAAAAATTGAGCCTGGGACAGGTATCCTTTATGTAAAAAAGGATGGGACCACATACTACTTTTGTAAGAGTAAATGTCGTAAGAACTTGCTGAATTTGAAAAGGGTGCCCAGACGAGTTTCGTGGATAAGGAAAAAAGAGTGATCATGCCGATAGAAAGAACCTTTGTGATGATCAAGCCTGAAGGCATCCAGCGTTGCCATGTGGGCGAGATATTGGAACGAATTGAAAGAAAGGGAATGAAACTAATCGCCATTAAAATGCTGAAATGTCCCTTAGAACTAACTGAGAAGTTGTATGAGGTTCACAAAGGCAAAGAGTTTTACCAAAGGCTTATAGACCTTCTTATCTTGGGGCCAGTCATAGCAATGGTTGTGGAGGGAGAGGAAGCAATCGCTGCAACAAGAAAGTTAATAGGATCCACTGATCCCAAGGAGGGAAGACCTGGGGAAATACGATTTGATTATTGTCAAGAGATGCCAGCAAATATCATTCATGCTGCGGATTCAAGGCAAAGAGCTGAATTTGAAATTAATTTGTTTTTCACCGAGAGAGAATTGGTAGAGTATAGAAAAATAGATGAGGACTGGCTGTTTAGAAAAAGTTAAGTATGAGAGACAGCTTCTTAGAAACTGAGGGAAAGAAAAATGAAGAAAGGCTCAATTGCAATAATTATTGTGGCAGTATGCATAATAATAGGAGGCTTCGCATATGCTTTTCTATCCGAAAGAAGTGGAAAACTCAGAGCGTTGGATGAATTAGACAGAGCTATTGACCTGGCTGAAGAAGGTCTAGACGAACTTGAAGATGCCAGCGAAGATCTCAATGAATTGATAGGTAAGAGCATAATTGGAAAGATGGGAGAAAGAGAAGAGCGCTTTGAAATTAAGGATAGCATAGAAGCTGCTAATAGCTATTGTGAAAGAGCATTAAAGATTGCTAAAAAACAAGTAGATTCAAATTATGAAGATGTTTCTATGAATGCTAAAGATCTTGTTAATGCCATAGAAAAAGAGATAGGAGCCACTTCTCACTTTGATAATGCATACGATTATTTCATGAAAAACAAATTTAGAAGTGCAAGAAGTGAGCTTAATAGAGGCAATGATAAATTAAGGGATGCCAAGATAGCGATTGATGATATTGAGTATTCTGTTGAACGAATCGAAGAGCGGATCGAAGAACCATTCGATGTCGATTAATCAAAAAGCGGAAAAAAGATAGAAGAGATGCGTTTTAATATTAGGCTGTCAGAGATTACAATTGGCGGATCTTAAATCATTTTAACAGCAAAAAATTGAGTGATTTGAGTAACTATAAATAATACTTGCTTTTATAGATAATATTTGCGCTCTTTGCGTCAATAGTCAAACTATGAAACATAAAGGGTGCAACAGTGGCAATAGATAGGGTCCTCATGGGATTTGTTGATGAACAATCAAAAAATGACCTTGAACCAACCCTGTTGCCATAAAATGCCGTGTTAAGGCCCTAAAGGGTCAGGTAGCTGAGTTAGCCTAAGGCCTGCAATGAGGTGATCTGTTATTTTAGGGCCACAGCGGTTGAATAAAAAAGATTTATTGTTTGTCGCGAATGTTATGCTTTGGGTAGATTGAGTCTTCTTTTCTTAAAACAACACCAGGAGGGACAATAGAAAAAAGCACCTACAAAAAAATTTAATATTATAACGAAATAGCAGAACACTTAGAGTTTTAGCCTTTGTTCCATGCCCTTGATTTTTACTACCAGTTCCTCATTGATTGGAGTACTGACCCCTAATTCTTTTCCAACCCTAACAAAATGACCATTTATAAAATCTATTTCGGTTCTTTTTCCTGCTCGGATTGATTGAAGCATCGAGGAATAATTTCTTGCTGTTCCTCTCACGATCTCTTTTGTTAGTTCAAGTGGGTCGCGACTTAATTCTATGCCGTAAGCATTCGCAACCCCTTTGCATTCTATACAAGTTGATTCGAGCAAATTTTCGAGAGAGTTGCCATCGAGCAAATCTCCATTTCTACAACCATTTAGTGCAGTTAAAGGATTTATTGCTGCATTCACAATCGCTTTGAGCCACTTTTCTCTTCTGATATTAGTCGTAATTTTGGTTTTTATGCCCGCTCGATTTAGAACCGAGCTAACCTCTTTTAGCTTTGAAGTTATTTTTCCATCCATTCGGCCAACAAGAGTGAGACCGTACCCTCTATGAATAACTCTGCCTGGAGCTTCATATGTTATCCCGTAGGTGGTTGTTCCTCCTATGACTTTAGAGATTCCAAATTTTTCACCGATACTCTCTTCATTTCCTAAGCCATTCTGAAGAGTTAAAAGAGAGGTGGAATTGCAAATGTGACTGGCTATGACATTTGATGCTCTTTTTGTATCATAGGCTTTAACCGCAAAAATTACTAGCTCCGGATCTTCGTTTAATTTGCGAATATCCACCAATGCTTTTGGTTTAGAAATAAATTCACCGTTGATCTCCACACCATCTCGATTAATGGCTACGAAGGACTGCTTTCTTCCAAGTATCCAAACCCGATTTTTCAACGACAGTAAGCCTGCAAGCCAAGTTCCGATTGCTCCTGCCCCGATTATTAATATTTTCATCTTTTATCTTTTGAATAAAGTTTTACTGGGTGGTATGATTACCTCTTCGTAGAAATAGTATATCTGCATCCTGTGGGCTTGACGGCCTCATCGATTGCGTTAATCAAGCTTCTTACATCATCTAAAGTGGGTTTTTTGAACCATTCGAACACAAAATCATGCTTTCCAATTAAGGCAGTGCTAGCTTTGATTGCTGAAGGCAATGGGCCGGCAATTGGCGACTCTTGTTGAAGAAGTGTGCTGATAAGCTCGCCTCTGTCATCGTGAGTCATCAAACTATCCAGTTTTTTTAGAGCTGCCAAAAGATTGGGTCCGAACAGTGAAATATAACTCCTCATTGGTAGGTGACATCCTCCCACCGCCAAATCAAAGATTTGGAGGGGGC
>DUKC01000176.1 GCA_013329495.1 Thermoplasmata archaeon | reverse complement strand
CTTCATAGCCCATTTAGGGATAGTACCTGAGCATCAGTAGCAAATTTTAAATAGTATTAAGATATTAGCGGTAGTTGAAAGTAATGAAAGGCGAAATTTTAATGGAAGGAAATCTTTTTCCATCTTTGCTTGGGATTGTTATTGCTTTCATTTTAATTTTGTAATTTTGTGGAGACTATTTTAAGGAGGTTTTTGTATGTCAAAACAAACTTCTGCAGGATATAGGGATCGTTTCGATCAAGCGGCTATGCAACTAGACTACACCAGTGAATACAATCGGCGTGCGATGTCGGGAGTAAGACTGCCAAAAATGGTTCGAATTTTTGACACCACGCTCAGAGACGGAGAGCAAACTCCAGGTGTAAATCTATCCACCAAAGAAAAAATAAGGATAGCAAAAGCGCTCGATGACTTGGGGGTAGATACTATTGAAGCAGGATTTCCCGCTGTGTCTAAAGAAGAAACGGATGCGATTAAAAAGATATCTGGATTGGGATTAAATGCAGAGATATGCGCGCTGGCCAGATCCAATACAAAAGATATAGATGTAGCACTCTCATGCAACGTTGATTGCATTCATGTATTCATTGCAACTTCAGATATTCACCTAAAATACAAATTGAAAATAAAGAGGGAAGAGGCGTTAGAGAAGGCCAAGCATGCTGTACAATATGCCAAAGATCATGGAGTAATTGTGGAGTTCTCATCGGAAGATGCCACAAGAACGGATATAGAATTTTTAAAGAAGATGCACCACGCAGTCCAAGAAGTGGGAGCAGATAGAGTCGACGTTCCGGATACCGTTGGAGTTATAGCCCCTCATGCAATGAAATCTTTGGTCTCTGAACTAAAGAAAGTCACAAAGGTCCCAATCAGCGTTCACTGCCACAATGATGTGGGTCTGGCAGTTGCAAACTCTTTGGCGGGCATAGAAGGGGGGGCAACTCAGATCCAGGCAACCATAAATGGAATAGGTGAAAGAGCTGGAAATGCAGCATTAGAAGAGATAGTCATATCTCTGGCAACTTTATACCACATCAACACCAACGTCGATACAAAAAAGATTTACACCACTTCAAAGATGATTTCCAAAATAACGGGTGTGCCTGTTCAACCCAACAAAGCAATAGTTGGCGCTAACGCATTTACACACGAGTCAGGAATACACGTTCATGGCCTGGTGGCAAATCCATCTACCTATGAAGCAATAAATCCAAAACTTGTGGGAAAGGAAAGTTCGATTGCGATAGGAAAACACAGTGGAAGACATTCTATTAAAGAAAAACTAAGAGAATATGGACTGGAGCTGGATAAAGCTCAACTTCAAAAAATTATGACCGATGTGGAACGACTGGTCGCAGGTGGTAAAAAGCTAAAGGAGCCCGAATTTCTGGCATTAGCCTATGATGCGCTGGGTGAAACCATGGAAAATCCTCCAATTCAACTGAAGGAGTTCACTGTGCTCACTGGTTTGAACCTTACGCCAACCGCCACAGTCCGTGTAGAAATCGATGGTGAGATGAAACGTAGTTCAAAGATGGGCATAGGACCAGTAGATGCTGCTATAAATGTGCTAAGGAGTACGGTCTCTGGCAATATACTTCTCAAAGATTACAATTTGGATGCCATAACCGGCGGAAGCGATTCGTTGTGCGAAGTTATGATAAAATTGCAGAATAAAGATAACAACCTTCTTGCTATAGGAAAAAGCGTTGGCCCGGACATTGTGATCACCAGCGTTAACGCAGCTGTAGAAGCTTTGAACAGACTCTGTGCAAAGGGAAACGTAAAGAGGAACGTAAAAGAGAGTGAAAAGAAAGTTGAGGTGAAAAAAGATGGATGAAGTTAGCGGAGCAGAACTGGTACTGGATTCTTTAAAAAAGGAAAATGTTAATTTGATTTTTGGGATACCTGGAGGAGTTCTACTAAGTCTATACGATCGCCTCTATGATGAAGATCAGGTAAACCACATACTATTTAGACATGAACAGTGCGCTGCTCATGCAGCAGATGGATATGCTAGAGCCAGTGGGAAGGTGGGAGTCTGTCTGGCAACTTCAGGACCTGGGGCTATGAATCTTATTACAGGTTTGGCCACGGCAAATATAGATTCCTCACCGGTAGTAGCGCTTACAGGGCAGGTTTCGACCAAAGCCCTTGGTACCGATGCATTTCAAGAAGCCGACACATTTACGGTAACCATGCCGGTAACAAAGCACAACTTTCTGGTCAAAGATGTTAAGGATCTGCCTGGAGTTGTGAGAGGCGCTTTCTACCTTGCGAACACTGGCAGGAAGGGAGTAGTATTGGTTGACCTACCAATGGACGTGCTTGAACAGAAGGTGAGGAATGGCACAACCAAAAATCTGAACTTTATGGGATACAAACCAAATTTAAAGCCTAATGGATTCCAATTGAAAAAGGCGGCCAATGCGCTGGTCAATTCTGAGCGCCCATTAATCCTGGCCGGAGGAGGAGTAATAAGCAGCATGGCCACAGAAGAACTAAGGGCAATAGCGGAACATCTGGGAGCTGGAGTGGTCACAACTCTCATGGGAAAAGGAGCCATATCTGAAGTTCATCCACTTTCTCTGGGAATGGCAGGAATGCATGGAAGAGTGCCAGCGAACAATTCCATAGCTGAGTGTGATGTTTTACTTTCTGTTGGCACAAGATTTAGCGACAGAACTACGGGTTGGAGATTGGAGAAATTTGCGCCTAGCGCGATAAAGATAGACATAAATATAGATCCCTCAGAGATCAATAAAAACGTTCAGGTAGATGTTCCAGTCACTGGAGATGCAAAAGCAGCTCTCGGCATGTTGCTCGAATTCCTCAAGGATGCGAAAAAGAAGAATGAATCCAAAGAATGGACAGATAGGCTAAGAGAAATGCATGATTCATGTACAGAGTGCATCAAAGGTGTAGGTGAGAGAAATCCCATAGATCCCAGATGGGCGGTAAAAGAGATCTGCGGATTTCTGGACAACGATGCCATAGTTACCACCGAAGTGGGTCAATGCCAGATGTATGCTGCACATTACTATACTGCAAGAAGCCCAAGACAATTTATAACTTCAGGAGGGCTGGGAACCATGGGCTTTGGGTTCCCGGCAGCCATCGGTGCCAAATTGGCAAACCCGGATAAACAGGTGGTGGACATAGCCGGGGATGGAAGTTTCTTGATGACCTGCCAGGATCTGGCAACCTGCATAGAGAATGATATCCCGGTAGTTGTTTGTATACTGCATAACGGCCATCTTGGAATGATAAGACAGTGGCAGGATCTGTTCTATGGAAAGAGATACTCCAGCTCAAATCTTGGTGTAACCCCGGATTTTGTGAAACTGGCAGAGGCGTTCGGCGCCTATGGAGAAAGAATAGAGAAAACATCTGATTTAAGAGGGGGCTTGAAGAATGCTTTTTCGTCAGGCAAGCCTGCTGTTTTAGACATCATGGTAGACGAAGAAGACAACGTCCTGCCGATGATACCAAGAGGGGGCGCGATAGACAAAATGGTGGGTGTGGAAAAATGCAGATGCATGTGATTTCAGCGCTGGTGGAAAACAGGTCCGGTGTGTTGACCAGAATGTCAGGCATGTTGACCAGGCGAGATATAAACATACAATCTCTTACTGTATCATCCTGCGAAAAAATGGGTCTCTCCAGGATGACCATCACAATAATGAGCAATAAGGAAGAACTGGAGCAGGCCGAAAAACAGCTGAACAAGCTTGTTGAGGTCGTGAAGATCTCAACCCTGCACAAGAGTTCTTCGATAATCCGGGATCTCTGCTTGGTGAGGGTAAATGCAAAGGATACAAAGATCAGGGGAGAGATCATCCAAATCGTAGATGCTTACCGAGGTAAGATCGTAGACATAAGTCTGAACACCATGACCATAGAGATAACTGATGATCCTCGCAGGATAGACAAGTTAATAGAAATGTTGAGAGCATACGGAATAAAAAAATTGCTCAGAACTGGTGTTACAGCCATAAGCATGAATGGGGCAAATGGAGAGTAGACGCAAGGAGGTAAAAAAAATGGATAAACCAATGGGTAAACTGTATCATGAAAAAGATGCGAGCTTGGATGTACTGAAGAACAAAAAAGTGGCCGTGATAGGTTATGGAAATCAGGGCTCAGCACAGGCACAGAATCTGAAAGACTCTGGCGTAGATGTGGTAGTAGGGCTTAGAGAAGGCCCGTCTTGGAAGAGAGCCACGGACGATGGAATGAGAGTGCTCCCCGTAGATAAAGCTACAAGAGAAGCGGACATCGTTCACATTCTGTTGCCAGACGAAGTACAATCTAGGGTGTATGACAGGGAGATAAAGGACAACCTTGAGTCTGGAAACACGTTGAGTTTCTCTCATGGCTTCAATATAACATTCAAATGTATTGAGCCACCCGACTATGTGGATGTGATAATGATAGCTCCGAAGGCTCCTGGCTACATGGTTCGTAAGTTGTATCAAGACGGTTTTGGTACCCCTGCTCTGATTGCAGTGGAGCAAAACGTTACCGGAAAGGCAAAAGATATCGCTCTGGCTATGGCGAAGGCTATGCATTTTACCAAAGCTGGAGTACTGGAAACCACTTTTTATGAGGAGTCAACAAGTGATCTATTTGGAGAACAAGCAGTTTTGTGTGGTGGCGTGAGCGAACTGATAAAATCTGGTTTTAATACATTAGTAGACGCGGGGTATCAACCGGAACTGGCATATTTCGAATGCATGCACGAACTCAAACTCATTACGGATCTTTTCTACCGTGGTGGTATGGAATTCATGTGGAAAATGGTTTCGAACACCGCCGAATATGGAGGAAGGACCAGAGGAAAAAGAGTAGTAAATGAGCAAAGCAAAAGAGAAATGGGAAAAATACTCGATGATATCAAATCAGGTAAATTTGCTGAAGAATGGATAAAAGAAAGCACCAATGGCATGCAATTCTTGCAAAAGGCAAGAAAGGAAGATGAGAAAGAAGAAATAGAGATCGTTGGAAAGAAAATAAGAGAATTATTCACAAGATGAAGGTATTGAGGTTTAAAGTGGGAAACGATATCAGAATGGGTTTTGTTAATGGAAACAGGATAAGAGAAATTGAAGATTTCTCCTTTTCCAACGATTATGCTTATGGAGAACGTCGGTGTTTAGAATTAGAAGAAGTAAAGATTCTACCTCCGAGCGAGCCCACGAAGATCCTCGGTATAGGCTTGAACTATATGGAGCATATCAAAGAGGTAGGAATGGAAATTCCCGGAGAGCCTTTGTTCTTTTATAAACCACCATCATCTCTAATCGGACACGGCGAAGAGATAATTTTACCAAAAATGTCAGAGCAAGTAGAGTATGAAGGAGAATTGGCGATAGTTATAGGAAAAAGAACAAAAGACGTTCATAAGGAAATTGCCATGAATTATGTATATGGGTATTCATGCTTCAATGATGTAACCGCCAGAGACTTGCAAAGAAAAGATAGACTTTGGAGCAGGGCTAAGGGTTTTGACACATTTTCGTCCTATGGGCCGTGGATAGTAACTAAAGACGAAGTTCCAAATCCAAATAACCTGAAAATAAAAACGATTTTAAATGACGAAATCAGGCAGAATTCATCGACAGATAACCTCATCTTCAGGGTGGAGGATTTAGTAAGTTATCTTTCTTCGATAATGACTCTTGAACCGGGAGAAATAATAGCAACTGGCACTCCTTGTGGCGTGGGAAAATTAAGGCATGGTGATACCATAGAAGTTCATGTGGAGAAAGTTGGCGTATTAATCAATAAAGTAATTTGAGGCAAAAATGAGGCAAACGATCGCAGAAAGGATATTCACAAAAAAATGCGGCAAGATAGTCGTACCGGGAGAAATCGTGGAAGCAGATGTAGATTATGTTATGGTAAACGACATTACAGGTTTACCAGCATTTGAGGAATTTGAAAAACTGGGGAAAAAGATAAAGCCAATTGCAAATAAAATAGTCCTGATTCCGGATCATTACGTTCCAAATAAAGATGTCCCTTCAGCGAAACAGGCATTTGCTATGCGCGAATTTGCGAGAAAATATAGTATAAAAAACTACTTTGAAGTCGGGCGTGGTGGCATCTGCCATCAGATAATGATCGAGAGTGGTTTTGTTGCTCCGGGAAGGTTGATAGTTGGGGCGGATTCTCATACATGCACCTATGGTGCTTTAGGAGCATTTGCAACAGGCATAGGGAGTACAGAAGCTGCTGGAGTCTTTGCTATGGGTAAGTTATGGTTCAAGGTACCAGAAAGCCAGAAAGTTATTATAGAAGGCAATTTAAAAGAATACGTTTGTGGTAAAGACATTATACTCAATATAATCGGTGATATCGGAGTGGACGGTGCCATCTACAAATCCATGGAATTCTATGGTTCTACCATTAAAAATCTACCTCTCTCAGACAGAATAACGATCTCCAATATGTGCATAGAAGCTGGTGCTAAAACAGGGATTATACCTCCAGATGAAAAGGTGTTCAACTACTTGAGTGGTAGAGTGAGGGGAGGTTATGATCCAATCTTAGCTGACGCGGATGCCACATACTTAGAGAACTTTCATTATGCTGCCAAGGACATGGTACCCATGGTGGCAAAGCCCTATCTGCCAAGCAACGTGATACCTGCCTCAGAGTGTGGAGTTGAGATAGACCAGGCTTATTTAGGTTCCTGCACAAATGGAAGAATAGAAGATCTGCGCACAGCCGCCAGGATTTTGAAAGGAAGAAAAGTTCACCAAAATGTTAGGTTGATTGTAGTTCCTGCAAGCAAAGATGTTTACGCGCGGGCCATGCGTGAAGGCATATTCGAGATCTTTTTAGAATCCGATGCATTCATCTCTGGCCCAACCTGTGGTGCCTGTTTAGGGGGATATATGGGGGTTCTTGCGCCAGGAGAAAAATGTGTCAGCACCACCAACAGGAACTTTTTGGGTAGAATGGGAGATGCAAAGTCTGAGGTATATCTCGCTTCACCGGCAACGGTTGCGGCAAGTGCCATCGAAGGAAGAATTGTTGATCCTTCAGAGGTGAAACATGAAAAATAAGATGAAAGGAAGGGCATGGAGGTTTAAGGACAACGTGGACACAGATCAAGTAATACCGGCGGAGTACCTAATCACTGGAGATCCAAAGGAGCTTTCAAAACATGTTTTTGAGAAGGTGCGCCCAGACTTCGCTGGTAGCGTAAAGGTGGGGGACATGATAGTGGGAGGAAAAAACTTCGGTTGCGGCTCCTCAAGAGAGCATGCAGTCAGAGCTCTTATGGGTGCTGGGATATCCTGCGTAATTGCTGAGAGTTTTGCGCGGATATTCTACAGAAATTCAATCAATCTGTGCTTGCCCCCAGTTGAATGCACCATGGAGGTAAAAAACGGCGATCTGTTGGACGTGGATCTTGTAGAGGGCAGAATTCAAAATTTGACAGATGGGAGACTCTACTCCTTTAGACAATTTCCTTCTTTTGCAATCTTGATAATGCAAAGGGGGGGGTTAATGAGATATGTGGAGGATTCATGTACCGAATAGCTGTGATACCTGGAGATGGCGTTGGTCCGGAGGTAGTGCAGGAGGGAGTTAAAGTTCTAAAAGTTGTTGGTGAACTTCATGATCTGAACTTTGATCTGACCTATTACCCCAACGGGGCAAAACATTACCTCAAAAGCGGTGAAACTCTTTCCGAAGAGCAACTTGAAGAGATGAGGAATATGAATGCAGTGTTCTTTGGCGCAGTTGGCGATCCGAGGGTAAAGCCGGGCATATTGGAAAAGGGCATCTTGCTGAAGATAAGATTCTACTTTGACCAATATATCAATCTCAGGCCTATACTATCCCTCCCAGGGCTATCTTGTCCTTTAAAAGGCAAGACTTGCAAAAATATACAATTTTATGTCGTCAGAGAAAACACTGAAGATTTTTATATAGGACTTGGCTCTCGATTCAAGGATAAAAGAAACAGAGCAGAATTAAACTTATCGAGAGAATTATATGAGATCAAAATGGATATCGAGCTCGAATTAAAAGAAGAAAATGAAATCGCCTATCAAATCGGTTTGATCTCGAGAGGGGGGGCGAAGAGGGTCATACGATATGCTTTTGAATTGGCTGAGAGAAAAAATCGCAGGAAGGTTACCTTAATCGATAAAGCAAACGTTATGTCGGATATATATGGGTTGTGGAGAGACGTTTTTGATAAGGTTTCAAGAGAGTACAAAGGCATTTCTACAGATTACCAATTTGTGGACAATGCTGCCATGCAGTTCGTGAAAGACCCAGGTCAATACGAAGTGATTGTGGTTCCAAACCTTTTTGGGGACGTGCTCACAGACCTTGGCGCAGCCATTCAGGGTAGCATAGGCACAGCAGCGAGCGGAAACATAAATCCAGGTAGAGTTAGCATGTTTGAGCCGATCCATGGAAGCGCGCCCGATATAGCCGGCAAAGGGATCGCAAATCCAATTGGTGCAATCTCTGCATGTGCCATGATGCTAGAGGAGCTGAAAGAATACGATGCTTCGGATGCAATCGAAAAAGCCATAAGAAGCGTGATCCTGAAAGGCAAGGTCAGAACCCCGGATCTTGAGGGCATGGCAAGCACTGCAGAGATGGGAAATGCTATAATAAAGGAGCTAGGATGATAGAGATATATGACACTACCCTAAGGGATGGGACCCAGGGAGAGGGGATCTCCTTCTCACTGAATGATAAGCTAAAAATCACAAAAAAACTCGATAATTTGGGAGTTCATTATATAGAGGGGGGGTGGTCCGGTTCCAACCCAAAGGACACACTTTTTTTCAAAAAAGTTGGTTCTGTCAAGTTAAACCGTGCTGTCGTCACCGCTTTCGGCAGCACCAGAAGAGCTAATGTGAGTGCTGAAGAGGACACAAGCATGAAATCCATTTTAGATTCTGGTGCAGATGTCGCCACGATATTTGGAAAGAGCTGGGACTTCCACGTCATGGAAGTTCTTAAAACCACTCTTGAGAACAACCTAGAGATGATCCGTGATTCAATTCGATTTCTTCGCTCAAATGGGTTGAGGGTGATATATGATGCAGAACACTTTTTCGATGGCTTCAAGAAAAATGCAGACTACGCCATGCAAACCGTGGAGGCAGCACAGTCCGCAGGAGCTGAAACCATAGTGCTCTGTGATACAAATGGTGGCACCATGCCATTTGAAGTCTCAAACATCGTTGAAGAGGTGAAAAAGAGAACAACCGTTCCACTTGGAATTCACGCCCATAATGATGGGGGTACAGCGGTTGCGAACTCCATGATGGCAGTGAAATCCGGGGTTGTTCAGGTTCAGGGCACAATCAATGGGTATGGTGAACGATGTGGAAACGCAGATCTATGCACCATCATCCCCAATCTAAAGATAAAGCTGAACCTAGACTGTATTGCTGATTCCCAGCTTAAGAATCTCACAAGGGTCTCAAGGTATGTTAGCGAATTGGCAAACCTCGTTCCTAGGAATGATCAACCATACGTTGGAAAGAGCGCATTCACTCACAAAGGGGGGGCCCATGTAGATGCTGTACTGAAGAATGCTGATTCCTATGAACATACAAATCCAGAGAGCGTTGGTAATAGCAGACGCCTGCTCATCTCTGAGTTGGCTGGCAAGAGAAATATACTGTCAAAGGCGAAAGAGCATGGTGTCGATTTATCACTGGCAAAAACAAAGGAAATCCTAAACACAGTCAAATCACTTGAGAATGATGGCTACCAATTTGAAGGAGCGGAAGGATCGTTTGTATTGTTGTTGAAAAGGGCCCTTGGAGAGGACAACCCCCTATTCGACGCCGAAAGCTTTGAAGTGGTGATAAAAAAGGATCATAAAGGAATCACCGCAAATGCAACTGTGGAGCTTGAATTGGATGGAAAGAGAGTAATCGCCAGTTCTATGGGGGATGGCCCAGTAGATGCGCTAAATAGGGCGTTAAAAGATGTATTGACTCCTATATATCCAGAGCTAAAGCTCATCAGATTAACCGATTATAAAGTAAGAGTGCTGGATGCAAAAAGTGGTACTGCCGCTAAAGTCAGGGTATTGATAGACTCTAGCGACGGCAAAAAGACCTGGAGCACCGTGGGCGTCTCCACTAACATCATAGAGGCGAGCTGGAATGCAATACTTGATGCTCTAGAGTACGGGAGTGTATAGTCCCGAAAGTATTTACAAACGTGCGTAGCACGTTTTAAATAAATTGCACCAAAGTTATATTTTCTATCTGGAACATCGATCCAGAAA
>DUKC01000072.1:7397-7890 GCA_013329495.1 Thermoplasmata archaeon | reverse complement strand
ACTTGGTTCGTATATCTCCCCAAACTGGTGTTATATCCGAACAACGTACCATATTCTAATACCTACTCTTTTACATGCAAACTATCTAATGGACTTTTTATTCTGCCTAAAACCTTATTACTCACATGGGTATATATTTCTGTCGTTTTTGAACTTGTATGTCCCAACAACTCTTGGATATACCGTAGATCTGTACCGCTTTCCAATAGATGTGTCGCAAAGCTGTGCCTGAGAGAATGAACCGTGACGCTCTTCTTAATGCTAGCCTTTTTGCAGGCGTTTGAGAATATTTTCTCAACTGTCCGCGTTGTTATGTGCCTCTCTCTGTCTTGACTCGGGAATAGCCACTTCGATTGACCATATTCCTTTAGATATCCATTTAAAGTTTCCGAGGCCACATCTGAAAGTAGTGTATACCTGTCCTTTCTTCCCTTTGCAGCCTTAACATAAATGAGTTTTCTTTCGGTATCAATGTTCTCAGCTCTTAACTTTA
>DUKC01000072.1:0-7303 GCA_013329495.1 Thermoplasmata archaeon | reverse complement strand
CAGTTTCATTTTGATAATAAAAGCAGGCCGCATTTGAGTTAAGAATGTTGAATAGATTCGTTTTTGCCGCTCTTTAACATCAAAATCTTTATATGGTCAGATTTGTTTTTGATTAAGTGAGGAGGAGATATAAATGAAAATTCTTGTGACAGATAAATTAGCATCTGAGGCTGTTGATAAACTAAAAGAAAAACACGATGTCCTTTTTGAAGAAATGGACCACGATAAGCTCGTTGAGGAAATATCGAAGTATGATGCTCTGGTTATCAGGTCCAGAACAAAGGCAAGAAAAGATGTGATCGAAAATGGTAAAAATTTAAAGGTGATTGGCAGGGCAGGCGTTGGTGTGGACAACATTGATGTGGATGCCGCAACTCAGCGAGGCATAAAAGTTGTGAATGCGCCGACAGGGGCAAGTCAGTCTGTGGCTGAATTAACCTTGGGACTCATGCTTGCGTTGGTGAGACAGCTCCCAAAGGCAGATTCCAGTTTGCACGAGGGTCAGTGGCTGAAGAAACAATTGAAGGGGAGTGAACTCTATGGAAAGAAGCTAGGTCTCATAGGTCTGGGGAACATAGGATCAAAAGTAGCTGCCTTTGCAAAGGCAATGGGGATGGAGGTAATAGCTTACCGGAGGCATCCAGTACCAACTCCTGGAGTTGAGTTTACCTCATTAGAGGAGTTGCTCTCGAGTGCGGACATCATTTCGCTTCATTTGCCCCTAACTCCTGAAACCAGACACTTCGTTTCAAAGAAAGAGTTTGCCCAAATGAAGGATGGAGTGCTTTTGGTAAATTGTTCAAGAGGTGGAATTGTGGATGAAAATGCACTTTATGACGCAATAAAATCAGGGAAAGTGGCAAGAGCAGCCATGGACGTTTATGAGATTGAACCACCGACCTTGGAGAATAACAAACTGTTGAGGTTGAAGGAGGTTGCACTGACTCCCCACATAGGCGCCGCGACAAAGGAGGGACAGAAGAGAGCAGGCCTGATAGTAGCCGAAGAAGTGCTAAAAGTTCTTGACGGAAAAGAACCGGCTTTTTGGGTTAATAAAAAGTAATCGAAAGAAGTCCGCAACTCAAGAAGTTAGTTTGCATTTCTTCATCAAACATTGGGGTCTAAGGATCTAAAGGAATCAGTTGAAAGAGTTTTTCTTGGAGGGGAGAAAAAGGTGTCTAAGGTAATCTAATTCCTTACGGAAACTTTCATATTCAGAGGTGGAGATGAGATTGGCTTCGTGTAAAGAACTGACTATGTTTGATTTTAAAAAAAATTCCAGCTCGACTAGATCTTCCCTCATAATTTATACTTTGTTTGGGGAGATATTTAAACTTTCCTTAGTCAGTCAAAAGGTGGCATCCCAAGAATTGTTCCTCTGCCGGTGAAATAAAGAAGGGCAGACACCAAACAACTGGAGGGGTTGTGCCTGGAATTTACAATCAAAAAAGAGTTATTGGACTAACTTCATCCTGCTCTTGTCTTTGGTTAGAAGGACGACCCGCGAATCCTCCCGCTCCATGATTAGTTCATAACCAATCTTTTGGGCCATTCTGGAACCAAATTCACGAATCTTTTGATGAGGCGGCATCTCATTTATAGAGAGTCTTTGCCTTGATCCCCCTACAAACACGTAGCCTTTTGGCTCGATAAACAAGGGATCTGCTTTTGAGTCCAGCCTCACGTACGCATCGACCCACCCATCGAGATTCCATCCATCAACGAGAGTATGTCGGATGACTGTTCTCGTGTTCAGAGAGGGAAGCAACTCCAGGGTTTGCATCAGCCTTTCCCACCCATCACTTATCAGGGGTCTGCAGAGATTCCTATAGATTTCTTTGTTTGGTGCCGCAACAGTTACGTACAGCTGGCTTGGGAGGGTATCCAGTTCTTTAATTGCTTTTGGATTTGTACCATTAGTGACTAAAAAAGTAGTCATCCCTCTTCGATGGCACTCCTCAAACAGTTCAGATAGATAAGGATACAGGGTAGGCTCACCGACCAAAGAGCACGCAAGGTGCTGGGGTTTGTTGGCTTCTTCCCATCGCCTGAGATCGCACTTTTCATTTCCTTTAAAGCCTGTAAGCAATTTCTTTTGCGCCTCAATTGCTTGGTCCAGCAAAGTTTTGGGATCTTCAGGGTTCTCAACCTTGGACTCTGTGTACCCTTGAAATCTCCAACAGAACACGCATTTTTGAGTACAATGATTTATTGTTGGGGAGAATTGCAAGCATCTGTGCGAGGTGATCCCGTAGAAATCGTGCTTGTAGCACAGCCGGCCTGAAAGCAAAGACTTTTTTAGCCAGTGGCAGAGTTTGACACCCGAGTGATTGCCAACGAGGGCGTAATGCTGTTTCTTTAGCAGTGCCCTGACTTCTTCTCTCATCGTTTTATCCGTTCTACATATAATCTGGGGCAGAAATTCCCAACAAAGCGAGTGAGTTTTTTAACGTCTGGGCGACTGCCTTGACAAGTTCCAGTCTCGGAGCCTCAAACTTTCCAGAGCTAACGACCCTGCAGTCTCTGTAGAACTGATTGAGCAGGGTTGCGAGCTCGAAAGCATAGCCTGCCATCAGGTTTGGTCTGTTGTTTTCTGCCATCGTCTTCACAAGCTCTGGAAATCTTGCGATTTTTTTAACTAAAGCGGTTTCCATAGGGTGTGAAAGTAGGGTATAGTTGGGGTTGCCTATCCTAACAGAATTGCCCGCCTTTTTCAGGATGGATCTGCATCTTGCGTGTGCGTATTGGATGAATGGAGCGGAATCCCCATCAAAATTCAGGGCTTCCTCCCACTTGAATCTTATCGCTTTTTCAGGTTGGACTTTGACGATGTTGTACCTTATTGCGCCTATCCCCACAAGTTCTGCAATCTCCCTAAGCTGGGTTTCGCTCAGATCTTCCCCCCTCCTTTTCTTTACTTCCTGGTAGGCCAAGGCTACCGCCTCGTCGATCAGATCATCGAGATAAACGACTCTTCCCTTCCTGGTTGACATTCTCCCTTCAGCCAATGACACGAAAGCGTAAAAGACGGTCTTGGGCTTGCGTTTAACCTTAAGCAGGTCCAGGGCTATTTCTACCTGTCTTGCCTCTAATTTGTGATCTTCCCCAAGAACGTTGATCAGGTGATCGGCCTGCCCTGCCTTCCAGAGATGGTAAGCTATGTCTCGAGTGGTGTAGAGAGAGGTTCCATCTCTCCGGGTGAAGTAGAATTTCGTGTCTTTCCCCTTTATCCCAAATTCTTTCAGTTCCAGATACCAGGCGGAATCCTCATGCCCCGCAAACGAGCTCTGCTTTAGCTTCCCTATCACTTCCTGGGTTAGACCGCTCTTTATCATCGCGGACTCGTGTGCAAATGAATTGAATCCAACGTTTATCTTCTCCAGAGACTCGAGTACTCCGTCAAGCACGGGCTGATAGGAACGCTTTGCCTCGGCTAGAGATTTTTCTTCGACGTTTTCGAACGATCTGACGAGTTCATTGATCCCCTCAGCAACACGTTCCTGGCCCAGCATCAGCTGACTGGCCTTTTGATAGTATCTCACGAGCCTGTAACCTGGCTTGTCCCTGCTGCAGGGAGGCAGACTCTCTTCGGACAGGTTTCTTGTGGCCCAGGTGAGGATTGCTACCTGCTTCCCAACGTCATCAACGTAAAATTGGGCGTTGACCTCGTATCCTGCGGCCCTCAAAATCCTCACCAGGGTGTCGCCTATTATCGGATTTCTCGCTCTGCCGATGTGCAATGGCCCGCTCGGATTTGCTGAGGTGTGTTCAAGCAAAATCGTCTCTTTTTTAGGAGACAAATTGCCGTAGGTTTCTCCGCTCGATAAAACTTCTTCAAGCGTTTTTTTCGTCAGCTTCGCCTGGTCTATTTGAAAGTTTAGGTAGACCCCCTTGCGCTCCACTTCTTTAATCCATCCTCTGCCCAGTTTATTCAACAATTCATTTATCTTTTTGTAGAGAAGCCCTGTTATGTCCTCGATCTTCATTTGCCTAGCTATTGGAATGAGAGGATAAGTTGGAAGAGCCAGGTCAGCGATTCCCGAAGGGGGCGTTTCTAGAATGGGTTCTGCATCAATTTTAAGCTCCTCTAAAGCACGTCTTATCAGGTTACCTGCTTCTTCTGTAAATTCCTTGAACGGTAAAAATTCCATAGTATTAGGTGAGCGCCTTTGGGGTTAAATAATTTATGCGGAATGATAGCTGAATTGGCAAAAGCTTTTCCACAAAAACTGGGGTGAAGGCTTCCAACTCAAAAAATTGAGCTCTCAAGCTTAAAATGAACTAACACTTTTGCACATGAGGGAGCGTTCTTCGCGTGGCAGAAAAAGATACAACTAAATACATCCTGCAATTTGAGAAAAAATAGGATGGAAAAGACGGGAGATAACGAAGAGTGCGGAGGGGTTTTTCGAACTGCAGGAAAGATGTTCAAAGAAGGATACGTGTGTGACAGGTGTCTGGGAAGGCAATTTTCAGCACTTTGCTGCGGCATGGGGAACCTCGAGCGGGGAAGGAGTATAAAAAATTATTTTATGTTGTGCAGGGAGGGAAACAAAGCGGGCTTTGAGGGTATGCATCTTGACTATGGGGAGGGAGAGGTGTGCTGGGTGTGTGGAGGTCTTTTCAATGAGGTTGACGAATGGGCCAGGATGTGCATTGAAAGGTCGGTGCCTTATGAATACAACTCATTCTTAGCGGGAACGCACCTTTCTGAAGAGCTTTTCAAGAAGGAAGAGTACATTCGAGAAAAGATAGGAGTCCCATATGCCGAAAGTATCAAGGCAGACTTGAACAGGGAAGTTGGAAAGAGGATATGCGAGTTGAGCGAAAAAGAGCCAGACTTTGAGAATCCTGACATCGTCTTCACGCTCGACATTCCATCAAAAAAGGTTAAGCTCAGCGTAAGATCGGTCTTTATCTACGGAAGATACAAAAAATATGTAAGGGGAATCCCCCAGACAAAATGGCCGTGCAGAAAATGCGGGGGAAGAGGCTGCGAGAGATGCGGATACACTGGGAAGATGTACGGGGAGAGTGTGGAGGAGATAATTGCGGAGCCTTTTTTGAAGGTTTTGGAAGGATCCAATGAGAAGTTTCATGGTGCGGGAAGAGAGGACATAGACGTAAGGATGCTTGGGAATGGCCGGCCTTTTATATTGGAAATCAAGGAACCGAAGAGAAGAACAATAGACCTGAAGAAGATAGAGGAAGAGATAAACAAGGGGAGCAAGGTCGGGGTCAGCGAACTCGGATTTGCTGATAAGGAAGAGGTGATCCGAATCAAATCGTGGAGGGCTAACAAAACATACAGATGTGAGGTCGAATTTGAAAGAGAGGTGGGGGAGAAGGAGATTCGCAGCACTTTAGAACATCTAAAAGGCGTGAGTATAAAACAAAGGACGCCGACGAGAGTCTTGCACAGAAGAGGAGACTTGGTAAGAGAACGGAAGGTGCATGAAGTTAAGCTTTTGAAGTATAAGAAAAAAAGTGCAAGCTTCGAAATTAAGTGTGAGGGAGGAACGTACATAAAAGAACTGATTAATGGGGACTCAGGCAGAACGAAGCCAAGCCTGTCAGAGATGCTGGGCGTTGATTCAAAGGTGAAGGAGCTTGATGTGACAGGATTTGAAGATTCTCAGGCTTCAAAACGATAGGAAGTTTATAGAAAAATCGCTGGAAGAGAAAGTGCAAAGAAAAGCTTTATGATTTGGAATTGGAAGGGCATCCAAAAAAAGCGATGCTGCTAAAATAATTTCTACCTATACCTCAAAATCCCGACAATTCCACCAAAAGTTTGGACCAGTGTTTCGCCTTCCTCTGTAGCGGGAGAGATGAACTCGATCTCTGTGTTAAATTTTTCTGCAAGATCTGCGAGTTCGTCTATCAAATCTTTCTTTTCCTGAATGACCATGGTGCCTTCGCCGTCGCACTTCTTGCAGTCGAGCGAGAAGTTATCTAAATCGCTTGATTTTGTTATTGTTTCTTGCATTGAACCGCACTGGTTGCACTTAACAGTCAAGAAATAGCCATGCATTTCTTCGGATATCAACAATATATCGATTTTCCCCTCAGCTAAAGCGGAACGAATTGATTTCAATCCATAAACCACTAGCCCCTTATCTTTCCTGACTTCTTTCAGGAACCTGTCCATCAATCGCTTTTCCTTTGCCAGCTCTAAGTTTTCCAGGCTTCTGCTCGCAACCTGGACTAACTCTTTTAAACCATATTCATCGGTGTAGCCCGTATCAAAGCTACCAATTACTTTTTGTGCCACCTGGTAATCTAGATAGTTGCCCTCGGTAAAATATTCCTTTGTCGGACCGGGTCCCCCAACCAACACGCCTTTTACTTCCCCATCCAAAAAGATTTCTGAGGCTTTCCCTCCGCATTTAACAAACCATTCGTGTGCGGCAATCTCGATGAGTCTTTCAAACCGATGTTGACTCTGACCCCCTCTCCCGTGCTTTCCGGGAACTCTGGACGTGAGATAATCGATTGTTTCTACTGTTCCGCCCTGAAGTTTGCCTATCGTGCATTCTCTTCGGTCTATAAGCAACAGACCATAAACAGGCTTCTTGCTGAGCTGTTCCTTCAGCGGATCCAGATAGAATGAAGAGTCGCATCTGTAAAGAAAGGTGGAGAGGGGCTGGGGAGGTTGAATGAGGTTGGCAATCATTTTGGTCTGGTTCGGTCCCAGGGTTATCGTCCCTACAAAGAACGCTATTCCAGTTTCAGGAACCTCCTTGAATGCTTTTAATCTGGACATTATGGATTCGATGGCACCCATAACGTTTTTTCTCGTCGTTTTTGACTTGATGTTGGAGGACTGGGAAAGCTCATTTTTAAGATATGCTGTTACTTCACTTATCTGCTTGTCAGGGGGTACATAGAGTGAAATAAGCTCAGTATGCCTACCTTTGAGTCCGTCAAGCTCTTTGAGCGTTCTTTTCAGGTTGTATTCTTCTCTCTGAGTTAGCTCAGTCATATTCATCCTTTCTGTTAAGTTGATACTCTCATCGAGCGTCGAGACTTCCTCTCATTTCTGAGGGTATCCCTAGTATTACCCTTCCCATATTTTAATGTTGCACTTACCTGCCTTCGGGATAAAAGGGAGATTAAAAACTCGAGTGGTTTTAAAAACAGACCGCCTCTGATTGTTAAAGAGAGCGAAAACAGGTAGGGGGATATCAGGTCCTGGAGCTAATCTGGAGGGCTAAAAAAGTGTTTGAGGATGTTTTTGCAATCTCTTGGGTTTCATAAGGAGCTTTTTCCGGAAGAGAAAGAGAGAGGTGAATTGTTGGTC
>DUKC01000106.1 GCA_013329495.1 Thermoplasmata archaeon | reverse complement strand
CACCCCATTGAGCCTAGCAATAAAGCTGTTAACACTAACGCAACAAACACTCCGCTTCCTTTTTTCATCAAAGGAAGAAAATGCGTTCTGTTTAAAGAATTTTTGGAAAGCCATACTGTTTAAACTGCAGATAACGAACTCCCAGCTTCCTACAACATTCTCTTTTAGATAGCTTGATAAGACGTGCTGAGCGAAGTCACTTTAGATATATCTGTCCGAGCCTCTTGCTGTAGACGTGAAAATCTTCTGTTGAGCTTTCCTCTTTAAGTTTCATGTACTGAAACAGCTTTGCATCCAGTTCATCTGCATAGTAAACCATGACTGCTTCAGGGAATTCAGGCGACACCGGAGAATTGTATTCCCCTTTTCCGTGATGCGCAAGTATAATGTGGCACATCTTCATCTTAAGAATTTTTGGAAAGCCCTCCCCCATCTTTTCCAAAAGCATCTCCTCGCCAATTGGTATGTGGCCTCTCAGCATGCCTTCTTCTGACATCTTTATGTTTGTCCCCACCACAAATTCTCTCGTTTTTCCTATGTCATGAAGCAGGGCGCCAGAAATCAAGAGGTCACCGTCCAAAGAAGGATACAAATCCAATGCTGCCTGACAGAGGGATGTTACACTCAAGGTGTGTTCGAGCAATCCCCCTATGTATGGATGATGAATGTACATCGCCGCTGGGGTAAATTTAAACTTTTCCAGAAACTCGGAATCTTTGAAAAATGATTCGAGAAGCCCCTTGAGGTGTGGATTTTTGACAGAATCAATCTGTTCAAACAGTTTTGCAGTCATCTCATCCATATTTCTTTTTGTTTTCGGCACAAACCTTTCAAGGTCAAACTTTTCTTCTTTGTTTATCCCTCCATCCGTGGGATTTATGCTTATTCTCTGCTTTCCTTTGAACTCCTCAATCCTACCCAAAATTCTCACCACTTCATCCGCTTTAACAGAATCGTACAGTTCTTGAACGCCTTCTTTTGCTCCTCCCCAATAAGTAGCTTCTATTTCTCCAGTTCGGTCAGCCAGCCCAAGGACGAAACTAAAGCCATTTTTGTATTCTTTTGGAGGATGCTTGTATTTCACAGAAAAAGTTGAGTCGACTCTCTCTCCGGTTTTCAAATCTTTTATATATCCCTGCATGAAGTTAATATCCGCTTTTCGCATTTAAGCATTTTTCTTTTTGCATACCCTCATTTAAGATTTAAGAAAAATTTATAACCCTCTTTGTTTTTAAGCAATAATGTCGGTTATAAAAGAAGTTTGGGAGGTGTTAGGATGGTGTCCAAAGCTTATAAGGGAATAGAGAAGATAAAAGATATAAATCCTCAGCCACATTTCTCTAAAATGACTGAAAAGATCACCAGAGAAGAAATATGGGAGATTGTTGATAGCTACGATACTGAAAATTTATGTCTCGGCTCACTTGGAGGTCACAGCGCTTTAGACGTCTGCAGCGGTGCGAAAAAACACGGATTTAATACCATAGCGGTGTGCCAGAAAGGGAGAGAAAAGACCTACACTGAGTACTACAAATCACGAGGCGGTAAGGGGTGCATAGATGAGACCATTGTCTTAAAAAAGTTTTCAGACATAACAGAACCAGAAATAGTAAAAAAGTTGCAGGAGCTAAACACGATTTTCATTCACAACAGATATTTCTGGGTATATTTCAACTTTGATGACGTGGAGACAAAGTTCAGGGTGCCCATTTTTGGAAACCGCAGCTTGCTCAAGACCGAAGAAAGGGACGTGTGTCCAAACCAATACGATTTTTTAGAGAAGGCCGACATAAGAATACCAAAGCATTTTTCAAATGCTAAGGATATCGATCGCCTGGTGCTGGTAAAAGCTTCAGAAGCCTGCAGGGGCTACGAGAGAGCATTTTTCTTCGCTTCCAGCTATGAGGACTACATGAAAAAATCTGACGAGCTTTTGGGAAGAGGTATCTTTACCGAAGAATCTCTTGAAACCGCTGTCATCGAAGAATACGTTATTGGAGCCCAAGTCAATTTTAACTTTTTTTACTCTCCAATTGATGAGGAACTTGAACTCATGGGTACTGACATGAGGAGACAGACAAACCTTGATGGCCTGCTCAGGCTGCCAGCCAAGCAACAGGTGGAAGTTCTTAAGTACACGGAACCAAAGTACATAGAGACTGGGCACGCAGCTTGCACAGTCAAAGAATCCCTACTGGAAAAAGCTTTTGATGCGGGTAGGAGGTTTGCTGAAACGTTAAAAAAGGAGGCTTCCCCGGGAATAATAGGACCATTTGCACTGCAGGGAGCGATATCCGCCGGCCCACCTAAGGAAGAGCTTGTGGTTTTTGACGTGAGCATGAGAATTCCAGGCTCTCCAGGAACGAGGTTCACTCCTTACTCTGGTTATCTATATGGGAAAAGCGTAAGCTGTGGAGAAAGAATAGCCATGGAGATAAAAAAAGCCGTAAAGGAAGGAAGGTTGAAAGAGCTGGTAACATGACTGTAATAGGAACAATAGCAAGTCACTCTGCTCTCCAGATATTGAGGGGGGCAAAGGAAGAGGGTTTTAAAACGATGCTCGTGTGCGATAGAGGCAGAAAAAAACTGTACGAAAGGTTTGGACTGGCAGATGAATACGTATTCGTCGATAAATTCGGAGACGTACTTAAAAAGGAAGTGCAGCAGGAATTGATCGATAAAGAGGTCATAATGGTACCCCACGGCTCTTTTGTTGAGTATGTTGGAGCAAGAGAGCTTTTGAATTTTAAAGTTCCCATGTTCGGAAACAAGAACGTTCTTGTGTGGGAGTCTGACAGAAAAAAAGGACAAACTTGGTTCAAAAAAGCCAGGCTAAAAATTCCAAAAGAGTTTAAGGACCCTAGTGAGATAAACAGGCCTGCTTTGGTTAAATATCCCGGTGCCAGGGGCGGTCGTGGCTATGCTCTGGTAAAAAATGAAAAAGAATTCAAGGAAAGAGTAGGGAAAATGGGAAAAGGCATGCTAATCCAAGAGTATATTGTTGGCACCCGGTTTTATCCCCACTTTTTTTTCTCTCCTTTGAGTAAAGAAAATGAGATCATGGGTATAGATATAAGGTATGAGTCAAACGTTGATGGTCTTTCAGGGTTACCCGAGATCCTGCATATGGCGCCTACTTATGTTATCACCGGTAACATTCCTGTGATGATGCGAGAGTCGCTCCTTGCAAAGGTCTTTGACATGGCCGATAGCCTGATAAAAGCGTCACAGGAGTTGTTTTATCCAGGATTAAAGGGCCCCTATTGCATTGAGCTGGTGTGTACAGACACTCTAGAACTATACCTTTTTGAGATATCCGCAAGAATCGTTGCTGGAACCAATGTCTGGGTACCTGGCTCTCCTTACACTTATTTTAAGTACGGAAAAGAAATAAGCACCGGAAGAAGAATAGCGATGGAAATAAAAAGGGCCATTAAGCAGGATAAGTTAGATGAAATAGTGACCTAACCAACAACAATCCCCAAAGATACCGCAAAAAAGGTCTCAACGAGCTCAAAGTCTAATAGGGGAATACATATCATGACCCCCTTTTGTTTTCTCCAACCCCTGCACAAGCATTCAAATTCGACGAGCGCTTTCTCATTTATTAAGAAAAAATTATTTGCACTCCATGATTCGTTTTTCCGTGATAATTCTATCAACTCTCATATCCTGTGGCTCTTTGGGTATTTTCTTTAGAACTTGGAAATCATAAGCCAGCCCAACATGAAAGGCGGATGAAGTCTTTCTCAATGTCTTGTCGTAATACCCTTTTCCATATCCAATCCTGCAACCCCTCTCATCAAACACTATGCCTGGAACAAAGAACACATCTATTTGGCCTGGCTCCACTCTTGAAGTACCCTCTGGTTCCAGTATACCATAACAGCCGGGCTTTAGCTGACTCCATTTTTCAATCGTAAAGAAGTCTAGCTCATTCCTTGGTTCATTCACCCGAGGGACCACAATTTTTTTCTGCCCTTTCCCTAGCAAATACCTTATCAGTTCACAGGTTCTGACCTCGCTGCCAGTGGATACGTATGCACACAGCGTCCTTGCTGATTGAAACTCTTTCAATCCTTTGAGTTTCAAAAGAATTTTGTTGCTTTTATCAATCAAGTCTGTAAGAGGCATTGAATTCCTCATCGAAAGTATCTTTTTACGCAATTCTTTTTTCATTTTTGAATCCTCTTTAAGTTCAATCCCATTGCTTTGTTAATGCTTGCAATTGCAAGAATTTCGGTGGGATCTATTAAAGTAACAGGGAAATCTTTCTTTTCCAAAATTAAAGGTATTTCTGTGCATCCCTCTACTATCGCTTCAGCTCCCCTATCGATAAGACCCTTTCCAAGCTTCACGAGTGCTTTTTTCACCTCATCCTCCTTTCCTGCCTTTATCCCTTCTTTCCCGTAGATGGTTTTACTCAAAATCTTCTGATCCCTCTCATTCGGCTCTATGATCTCCAAGCCCTTTTGTTGAAACTCTTTTTGGTATAAGCCTGATTTAACCGTCCCAGATGTCGCGAGCAATCCTGTTCTCCTCACTGACATCTCTCTTTTTATCGCTTTTGCGGCTTCTTCTATCATGTTTAATATGGGAAGGTTCACCTCGACTCTTAACTGATCTAGCCAAAAATGAGCTGTGTTGCACGGAATAATTATGAAGTCCGCTCCTGCTTTTTGAAGTCCTTTAACATTGTCGATCAGGCGGGGTAAGGGATCCTCCCCTCCTTCCAATATGGCTCTGCTCCTGTCCGGAACTTTTGGATCGTTATCTATTATTATCCTAAGGTGATCCTGATCCTTGCAAGCTGGCGTGTGTTTTATTATCTTATCAAACAAATCTTTGGTGGCCTCGGGGCCCATCCCTCCAAGTACCCCTATTATCTTTTCCCTTCTCATAGACTCTCCTAACTCCTCTAATTTGTGCTGGCTTTTATTATTTTTGTTTTTCAAGGGGGGCTAAGCAAGCAAAATAAAGTTTTTTGTAAGAAGGATGCCAACACTTCTCCTAGTAGCGGCACCCCAAAAAGCAAATCCTAAATTGTCACATAAAGAATTATATAAAAGGTTCAACATATTAATAGAAAATAAGATGAAAATAGAGAGAAAACACAAACACTCAGGAACAAGGCATTTCCCCGTATTTTTGGTGATAATAGTTTTTCTTATCTCGGTAAGCTTTCAGCCACCCGAAGAGAGTCCTGCAGATAACACCCCTCCTCGATTGACGGGCGTATCTTTGAATCCAAAGGAAGGGAACGAAGAAAACCCCTTTGAGTACAGCATCACCTACAAAGATGAGGATAACGAGCTGCCAACAATCCACAAAATCCACATAGATGATATCGCTCATGAAATGAAAGCCAAGGACGAGCAAGACTCAAACTGTGTTGATGGTAAAGAATATAGTTTTGTCACTAAATTAGAAGCAGGAGAGCATACCTATAGCTTTGAATTTTCAGACGGGAAAACCGCAGTTAATACCTCTCTTCTTAAAGGGCCGGTGGTAAAGGCTTTGGAGAAACCTGCCGAGAAGAAAACCAATCAGAAACCAGCAGTCGACCTCTATTTTCCCTATCTCGCTACAGAGGTTTCCCCTCCAGTTAATCTAGTTTGGAACGGCTGGGATAGAGATGGCGACGAGCTCACTTATACTCTGTATATAGACACTTCTCGCTGGTTTGAAAATCCCATTATTGTGCCTAACCTGAACTCTACTTCTTTTTCAGCTCAAAATTTGTCCAGAGGGAAAACCTATTATTGGAAAGTTATACCTAACGATGGAAAAGATAATGGGACTTGTGACCGTATTGGGTATTTCTTTGTAAAAAAAGAGGTTATACCTAATAAGCCACCAGTACCAAAAGTAGAAATAACCCCCGCCAATCCAAAAAAGGGACAAACTATAACGTTTGATGGCAGAGGATCCGAGGATCCTGATGGCAGAATAGTTTCATATTACTGGGTGTTTGGAGATGGTGCCATCTCCAGAGAGCCTTTCACTACACACATTTATACTCAGGGCAGAAGAAATTTTTTCGTTCAGTTGACAGTAGCTGACAATCAAGGTGTTGCTAATGTATGGGGCGGGCAAATTTATGTCGGAGGTAGCATTGTTTCCGAGCTTGAACCCAGATTAATTAACATGCTAGCCAGTGCGATAGGTCCTTGCATTGGGGCACTTTTAGTTGCAACATTTGGTTACATCTGGATCACAAGAAGACGTAGGCGTTTCTCTAAGTTGGAGAAAAGAGTGATTGGTTTTTATAAAGAAAATAGAAATAACTACGAGATGCTCAAAGATGGACTAGAGGACCTAAAAAAGCTCATCAAGAGGCGATATGCCGAGGGTAAAATCGATAGAGTTCAGTTTGATACGCTCTTCGATTTGATAAACGGCTATTTGAAAGGGAGAGAATAAAAAGATAAGAGCGTTTGTCAAATAAACACTCCAAAAGTAAGTCAAACCCGGAAGCAAATGGATGGCTTTTTATTTCCCACTTGGAAAGAATGAGTATTTTTAGGATAGCATTTCTCAGGTTCTTAAGCTTATGGACTGTTAAGATTTCAGCCTTAATTTACTAGTAAAATATGGGCTGATCGGGGGACAACCATCCTAAAGGTACTTTTTGTTAGGAAGAAGATAGCCTGGTCTCTGATAAAATTTATTATTTTTCTTGCATCAAATATTTTTCACACTTTTGTAGTTTTTATACCAGCTAAGAAAAAAATTTTAGACTATGACAAAATATTAAGATTATAATGGGGATGAAAGTTTTACTCAACCTTTTTCATAAAGTCCAGTTGGTGTGAGTATGAGCTTATCAACTTTTTTGTTAGAACTCAATTTTAG
>DUKC01000033.1 GCA_013329495.1 Thermoplasmata archaeon | reverse complement strand
CCTAAAAAGATGGGAATTTAGGATTTTATAGGATTCTTGCCTACAAAAATTTAAATAACCCCTGCAACAAAGTAATATTATCCACAAATTGATATGAGGAAAAAGAGTTTTTACTTCACCTCCTATATCCTTTATCAAGTGGTAAATGCATTAAGGGTTTTTGTTCTTTCCTCTTTTTTCTTAATTCCGAGTTTTAAGAGCCTCATATCTGAGCCTAAAGCGCGTCACCCTTTTCCCGACCTTCGCAAATTAACATCTGCGTAGCAGACTGATCCCCTTGCTACATTTTCATACCAGCACCTTATATCTTGATTGTGTAGCAAATATGTGCAACTCTTCTTTTGTGACATGAAGAAAGAATAGGTCTGCTAAAATTTAAAGTCTTTATATTCAAACCTAAATGGGTATGGAGGAGGTAGGATTTGAACCCACGAAGACCTAAGTCATAAGATCTTGAGTCTTACCCGTTTGACCAAGCTCCGGAACCCCTCCCCATTTTTGTAAAAGGATTGCCTTCTTATTTATTTTCTGGTTTATAAAAATTTAATCCCTCTAGGCGCTTTCGAAAGGCACTCTTTGAAACCCTCCGGCCAATTTTCTGGATCAAGAGTTTTTTGAGCAAGAAACGCTGCTGTCCAACGCTCCAATCCTATTCCGCTGCATCCTGACCAGAGCCGGCTCTTCTGCCCTTTAATGTTAAATACCTTTATGTATCTCTCGCCCACTATCGACAGGTTTTGAAACTCCAGCCACTCGCTGTTCTCTCTGTCTCCCCTGTATGGCATCCAAGCCTCAAAGTCGATTGTGCCTTCTACCTTTTCTCCTTCTCCCTCATAAACCTCTCCAGCCTGACTCATGTAGAACGGAGTGACCCATGCCCTCCTCCATTCCAGTTCCAGCAGATCTTCAAAAACATGTCTGTACCTTTCGATCAGCCGCTCTCTCAGCTCCAGCAACTGTGATTTTGTCCCAATGTAAACCGGTTCGATCCTATGAAATTCATCAACTCTTTCAATTCCGTGTCTTCCCCCAGATTCATACCTGTTTGAGACTGCCCTTTTTTCAAAAACTCTGATGGGCAAGGATTCTTCAGCAATGGTCCTGTTTTGCAAGGACCAGTAAATTATTGGGCATTGTGCGTAGCAAACCCCGCTTTTTGGTGTGTCCAGATGCTTTTTGAACAGCTCTTCTGGTACTTTGTGAGTGATCTTTACCATATCAGTAAAGTCTTCCCAATCTTGTTCTTTGCGAGTCAAAGGTTCGCTGACATAATAAATTTCTCCAGGAATAGATTTGAGGTGTCCGGTCTTAAGCCAGATATCAAGAGGGACATGATGGGATTCTATAACCTCTTCAAATCCAAGCGGCTCTAACACTTCTTCAAGTGCTATCTTTTCCATCGCACTCATGATCGAGGCAACTTGTGGATAAAAGAACCACTTCCCCTTTGTGGGTCCTTGTTTAAGCCAGCCCAGCTTCAGCATCTCTTCCGTTGGATCCTTGTTCCATCTCTCAGACTTCTGCTTGCTCTGCCACATGAGCTCCCAGTATTCCTTCTTTCCTTTGTAATGCTGTTTTGCAACCTTCTCTCTGACAAGTTTTATCATCCTATCGATATAATTTTTTTCCAAGAATTCCCGACTCAACTGCTTCAGACTCATGCGGACTTCCTTTCCCTTTATCTGGACATTAGCGAATGGAATGGATACTACCCCAAGAGGTTCTTTTTCTAGCGAAAAGGTTAGGGTGTAGTCATCCACTCTCGTCTCCCTTATTCCCAGGTGGTATTCTTTTCCCAGCGCCTTCCCTATCGGACTGCGAAGCCGCAGCAGCGCTTCATGCGCTCTCAAACGAGTTGAGATGATGCGGATCCTAAGCAAGTTTTTGTCGATCTTCCACCCCTTTATTTCCGCTCCCAAACTCGATATTGATTGATTTAAATCTGGAACAAGCTTTTCAATCTCTTTTTTTGCGCATTCTGCTGAGGAACTCAGCTTATAAGAACCCCATAGCTCAGTTTTCATTTTATCCCCCTATTACTCTTTCCGCTAAACTTAGGCATGCAAGGAAGTCCTCCAAAGTGTTGATCAATGAAGGAATGGAATTTGCTCTCATCTTTGATTCTATCCTTTTGGCTGAAGCTTTCAGCTCGATCCTTCCCCCGTCATCCACCTCAAGTGCCTGGCAAATGATCTCTGCTTTTGCTTCTGATTCATATTCCAGTGAAAGGTTTGCAACTAGCTTCAATCTGCCTCCTTTAGTTGTTTCTTAATTAGCTGGTCGACTGCTTTTAAAAATTGTGCTTTGCTCTCTAAGGGTATTGTAGCTCCCGAGGCTATTGGGTGCCCTCCCCCGTAACCTCCGACAGATTCCGCCGCATTCTTCAAAGCTTCAGCAAGATCAATTCCCCTTTTTAGCATAGGGAGCGTTGCTCTTGCCGAGACCTTAATATTGGTTTTCTGGCTTGACAGGGCCAGCAGAGGCTTTCCGTTAAAGAGATAAATGACGCTCACGTTTATGACCGGACTTGCCACTTTTTTGTCTTCTATCTCAATCCACTGAAAACATTCGAGCTCCTTCGCCCCCTCTTTTTCCAATCTCAACAGCTCATTCAATATTCTTTTTTTGAACTCTCTTTGCATAACTATCGCTTCTTCCAGCGCATTTTTATCTCCCAGCAGACAGGCAAGCCCCAACCCAGGTTTGTCCAGATATCCGCACGCGTTCAGCATCGACGAAAGATTGGAGATGTCCCTGCAATTTCTAAAATGGGTGTAAAATCTCTCTCTTCTCAACTCTTCAATTTCCCTGCTGGGCACTTCTTGTTTTATCAGTTCAACAACCAGTTGTGATAACAGCTTTTCTGTCTTCTCCTCCCCCAGTTCTTCCACTGGCTTGTTTGGGTCAATGCCCAAATTATTCAGCAGGTCCAGGGTTGGTTCTGGCTTGCCACTGTAACTGACAAAGAACGGATCGTTTGACTTTTCAATCGCTTCTCTCACTGTTTCTCCATCAAGCTTGAGGTCGATCTTGGGTGTTACCAGATTATTGCCCAACGCCGTGTCTAGCACTTCTTTGTTGTGTCCTCCATTAAGCACTTGTTTGTCCCCATAAGCTCCCGCCAGAGCAAGGGGAGCCAGCCATTGATTTTTCTCATTTAGTTTGACTGCAAACGAGTATGCTAAAGAAGCACTGCAAGCCTCGAATGTTCCGTCGATTCCACAAAGATGTGCGTTAACCTGGACCAAGCCGTCAGAGCTGGACTCGCGAAGCGGTTTGTGATGGTCAATGATTATGACTTTTCTGTTCAGGCTTTCCAGCCTCTCAATCTGCGTGCTCCCCATGTCACAAAAGATGAGGGGCTTCGACTCTTCTGAAAGTGAACTAATGAAATCCGGGGAAAGATCCCTGATCAAGGTTGCTTGAAATTGATAATTCTCCCTTAGCAGCGCGTTGCAAATTATTCCCGCTGAAGAAAGGCCATCCGCATCTACATGGGAGATTAGATGGATTGGTGTGCCTTTTGGGAAAGAATTTAGCAGATCCACCGATTTCTTTATCGATTCTTCAAGCTTCTGGTTCATCAAAGATAAATACCAAATTAATATAAAAATGTCTTTGTTGGAAATTAAGAAAAGTACAGTTTGCTGAGCCGTTAAAACACCAAAGGACGATAAAAACCAATAAAGATAAAATTTAAACAATCATAAATTATTATGAAAAAGTACTCCAAGCAACTGGTAGAAGTCTGGGGAGATACCGTAGCAATAGGTGATTTGCTAAAATCTTTGTTTATATGCACTTCAACCACAATGGGAGCTTACTTTTTAGCTCCTAATCCTCCCCCCTTTCCCATTGATTGGTGGTCTGTTGGGTGCTATAATAGGTTTTATTCTTTGCTCTTGCCTGTTTCACCCGAAAAGAAAATTAGTAGAATGGAACTCAGGAAAAGAGAAAGATGAATAGATCTGATTTTAACGGGAAAGGATGCAGTTTAGCTGGGAGCTGCCTGGCATTGCTGTCCCGCTGCTTAATCTCGCCTTGATGTGCAAAACGAGTTTCGGAGATTGGAAAGATGAACGAAAAGAAAGAGTACGGGATCTCAGTCGTTAGCTCAAGCAACCCAAAGGATGCAAGAAAGGCGGAATTAGGATGGGTTAATCCAAGCAGGAGAGGAGTCGTTGGTGGCAACCTGGACAAACTGAGATTGCACTTTAAGGACGGCATCCTTCTCGATCAAATGTTTGATTGGTTTCAGCATTTGCTCAGTGCGCCTTTCAACAGGCTATCTCACCACTTTATGGAAAAGTTTGTGTATCTTTGGTAAAAATGGAGGTTGTGGACTGGATCCTGGGATATTGATTCAGATGATCGGAGGAGCCATAGGCTTTACCCTATTATACAGCCTAATCGGAGTGATACCCGGTACAGATGAAACTGCGGTTTTGGCTCCAGTGTTCCTAGTCTTTGCCTTGGTGGGGGCTGAACCTTTGGTGCTCCTCTGCTCTTTTATTGCGGCTATAGTAGCCAAGAAGATAACAGATTCTATACCTGTAGCAGTGGCAGGAATTCCAGGTGGAGTCATGGCCGCCCCAATGGTTCCCCACGGCTCTTACTTAAAGTCTGTGGGCCTGCCCACATCTCAATAAGAAAAATGGCATCGGGCTCGGTTATAGGAACTTTGGTGGCTGTACCGTTCAGCTTGGGACTAGCTCAGGTTTTAACTCCTTTAGCTCCCCTGCTGAAAGCTCACATTGGGCCCATATTCCTACTCGGAGCAGTTTGCCTGGCGCTCCTATTTGCCAAGGGGTGGATCGCCTTGCTTTCAATACTTCCGTTTGCCCTGTTAATCCAGCTGATTCAGCGCACCTATTGGAGATTGGGGGCTGTTCCTTACGGAGAGACGGTTTTTATCTCTTTCTTCCTTGGCATCACCATAGGGCCGATGATCCTGTCAATGATAGAGCTGTTGGTCCCTAAAAGGAGAAAACAAAAACTTCGGAGAGAGCCCAGGCAGATCTCTCTTGCACCCGATGCACCTCTAAAAAAGTTTCCAAATCCCTTTAAGATTTTAGATAAAAGAGAGCTTTCTTCAGCCGTCCTAGGTTCTATAGTAGGTTCAGCTGCATTTTTCATGAGCCCTTGCGGGTTAACTGTGCCGATCGGAGAAGCCCTCTCTTCAAGAATCAAAGATCCGGTCAGGCGCGCATGCAGAGCGGTATCAACAATGGATGTTCTGACAAACGCAACCTATCTCTCAGGTACTCTCATACCTCTGATAGCCCTGGGCATTCCCTTCTCTCCAATGGCTTTGGGACCCGCAAGACCTTTGTTTGAGGCCCCTCCAAGATTTGCACCCGGATACAATCTGCATGAATTGCTGACTCCCTCTGACTTTGTTTTGGCTACAGTTATTGGTGCAGCTATCGCCCTGTTGATAACCTACCCAATAACGGTGAAATATGCAAGAAGAATCGCCGAATTCTGCTTTAAAAACATTTCTCACGAAGCTCTGATATCCCTTTTCTTTGCACTGGTTGTGCTGCTGGCTTGGATGGATGCGGGTCTGGTGGGTGTTAGAGGAGTAATATTAATAGCAACGATTGGGGGTGTGTTGAATAGATTGGGCGTGCACCTTGGAATTCAATTTATGGTCTACTACTGTTCTAGCTGGCTTTTTAGCACCCTATTTTCTCTAGCATAGGACCCCCGCTTTTGGTCCCTGTATTTTATTACCCCGTCCTAAAGCAACGAGCCAAAAAAGAAAATAATGCCTGGTAAAATTCCATTTCCGTTTGCTCAACCTATTGCGAACTTAACAGGATGCTTAAGCTGGGGATAGTGGACTATTGTACCCAGTACTCTTTGGTTAGTTTTTATTTTTTAAGTTTTTTAACCAGGTCGTCAACTGGGATGGCAGCAAAAGTTTCCATCTGAAGCGTTCCCCTTGCACCGAGTTGAATAGCAATTTGAACTATTGTCTCGTCGTCCTTCGCTTCCAAGATGTTAATAAAATCATATGGTCCCAGAATAGCATACTGAGCTATCAACTTTGCCCCCATCTGTACGACCTCTTCGTTCACTTCTTTTATCCTTTCGGGCCTTTCTTTTATTGTTTTCCTACCTTCATCCGTGAGCCTGCTAGCCATTATGTATATCGGCATTTTTTATCACCCTAAATTATTAATTTCTCATCAATTAATAAATTTTGTGTACATTCAAAGTGCAATTCCCGTTTTCCAAAACCTTGGTTTAATGTTGTATTCCTGTCTTTTTGCACTTAGTTGGAACTGAATTGTTTCCAGATCCATCAATTTTCATAGGCTGTATCTGGTCCGTAACTCCAAAATCTCCGAGCTCTCTTTTCACTTAGAGCGGCACTTTCTAAAAATCCAGT
>DUKC01000141.1 GCA_013329495.1 Thermoplasmata archaeon | reverse complement strand
ACTGGATTTTTAGAAAGTGCCGCTTGGAGCGATGCAAACTCCGGCTTTTCGGATTGTGATGTGAAGCAGTCACAACGACAGCTCTTGGACAATGGCAAAACAAGAATGAGGGGGGGGATTTAAATGCACTCTCAGAAGTCGAAAGGGAGAATCTCTTTTGAATGATCGCTGGCAACTCCACGAAGAGAGTTCGTTATCAAACAACAGCTTTTCTGGGGGATGCATTGAGTCCACTCCAACTTCTAAAAACATCTCTTTGGCACTAGATATATGTGACATCCTCCCACCACCAAACCTTCAGTTTGGAAGGGGACTTCTTAGCAATAAAGTTAAAATGTTTCATCAATTTATTTTAATATAGGAGGTTAAAAAATGAAGAGTATGGAAAGGGTTATAAAAAAACAGATATTGATTGGAGTTTTTTTAGTGATTTTGCTCATGGGCTGCTGTTCAACTTTAAGAGCCCAAAGGACGCCGAAAATAGAAAAGGCGAGGGTCCTATTAACAGGATTTGAACCCTATGGGAAGTGGGACAAAAACCCCTCGTCGGAGATCGTTAAGAGTTTGGATGGGAAGGTGATTGGGGGAGCGAAAATTTATGGAATAGAACTCCCAGTTTCATTCAGAGAGGCAGGCAGAAATCTAAGCAAAACCTTAAATGAGATAAAACCGCATGTTTTGATCTCCATCGGTTTGTCACCTAGAGTGGCAGGAATTGAAGTCGAAAGAGTTGCCATAAACGTAATGGACGCGAAAATACCAGATAATGCGGGATACCAGCCTGTGGATGTGCCGATAGTTCGCAATGGAGAAACGGCTTACTTTGCCACGATACCCATTAAGGAGATAGTGGATGCCATGCAGCAAAAAGGGATTCCTTCTTATGTTTCTAACACGGCGGGTACATTTCTGTGCAATTTTGTTATGTATGGGGGGTTATATCATTCTGATTCAAGCAAATTTCCCATGAAATCAGGGCTCATTCATGTTCCCTGTCTCCCGGGGCAGGTTGTCGATGAATCAACGCCGTCAATGTCATTGGAGCTGATGATTGAAGCGATTGAAGAAGCGATCGAATGTTCTGTTGAAGATATGACGTAAAACATACGGGCGCAGCGGGATTCGAACCCGCGATTGCTGGCTCTCTTCCTTTTCTTTCCTTTTATTCATTTGAAAGAAATGTTAGAAGGCCAGTGCCTTATCCAGACTAGGCCATGCGCCCTTTAATTTTTATTTATGGAAACTATTAAAAGATTATGCTAAAAGATTTTAATAAAGAGTGCCCTACAGTTAATGATATTGCATCCAAAAAAGGGCCGGTAGATCAGTGGCAGATCGCCGCCTTCGCAAGGCGGAGGCCTCGGGTTCAAATCCCGACCGGTCCACATCTTTTTTGCATTGTCTTTCCCCGCGAAGGAAAGAGAAAAGATATTAATACGCTTTTTGCGTTTAGAAATTCGATGAACTTGATTAATAAAGATGTAGTTTCGATAAAGGATTTTTCAAACAAAGAAATTGGACATGTGCTTAATGTTGCTGAGAAGATGATTCCTGTTGCACAGGGAGCAAAGAAAAGCGAAATGCTGAAAGGTAAACTATTGGCAAACCTTTTCTTTGAGCCTTCTACTCGCACCAGGCTGAGCTTTGAGACTGCCATGAAAAGACTGGGGGGTAAAGTGATTGGTTTTGACAGCTCTAAGGGTACATCAATAGAAAAGGGAGAAAACATAGCAGACACAGTGAGGGTGGTGAGCGGATACAGTGACTTGATAGTCATACGGCATCCCTACGAAGGGTCCGCCCGTTTGGCCGCAGAATTTTCTAAGGTACCGATAATAAATGCGGGGGATGGAGCGGGAAGGCATCCGACTCAGTGCCTGTTGGACCTCTTCACGATCCGAAAAGAGAAGGGGGCCATTGAAAATCAGCATGTTGGTTTGCTTGGCGACCTGAAGTACGGAAGAACCACCCATTCTTTAGCCTCAGTTCTCGCGAGAATGGGCGCAAAGCTCACTTGCATAGCACCTCAAGAGCTTCAACTACCAAAAGAAATTATAGAAGAGTGCCAGGAGAGGGGGACAGAACCTAAGCTGATGAACAGGCTTGAGGATGAGATAAAGAATCTCGATGTGCTGTATGTGACCAGAATTCAAAAAGAAAGATTTCCTGATCCCGCCGAATATAAGAGAATTATGAGTTATTATAGAATCGATAAGGAAGTCCTGGGAAGGGGAAAGAAAGACCTGATAGTCATGCACCCTTTGCCCAGGATAACAGAGATAGCAAGTGAGGTCGACTCACTGCCACAAGCGGTGTACTTTAAGCAGGCGTTTAATGGAGTGCCAGTGAGGATGGCTTTGCTTGCACTTATCTTAGGAGGAATCAAATGAAAGAATTAAAAATTCAACCAATAAAAAACGGAAGCGTGATTGACCACATTCCACCTGGAAAGGCTCTAAAAGTTTTGAGGATATTGAGCCTGCCTAAAAAGGACACAACATCAATAATAAGTGCGGTAATGAACGTGCCGAGTGAAACAGTGGGCAAGAAGGATATTGTTAAGATTGAGGACAAAGAACTAGACCCTGATGAATCAGACAAAGTTGCTCTGATCGCCCCTCATGCAACTGTGAACATCATAAGGGACTATGAGGTTATTGAGAAACACGCATTGAGTATACCCAATGAGCTTGTCAACATAGTCAAGTGCCCGAATCCCAGCTGCATATCGAACTCAAATGAACCCATCAGCCCCAGGTTTAAGGTAATCTCAAAGAGACCGCCTATAAAGCTGAGATGTTATTATTGTGAGCGGGAACCCGCAGACATTGAGGCACAGATCATATGATCTGTTGAAGAGCGTTCGTCTCACAGGTTTTCGATCTGCACTGGATTTACCCTGTCAGCCAGTTTAAACCCGAAGACCTTTGAGTAAAAGTAGAGTTCACTTTCAAGGGCAGACTTGATGTTTTCGGCGCGGCGGAAGCCGTGCTGCTCCCCTTCAAACCGAATAAACGCGACGGGCGTACCTTTTTTTCTCAACGCTTCAACCATTGTTTCTGCCTGATTTGGTGTGACCACTTTATCTTCTAATCCCTGAAAGAAAATCATGGGGCACGAAAGGAGATTTGCAAAATTGATCGGTGAGCGTTTGTAGTACAGATCGCGGCGCTCGGGATACTTACCTATCAACCTGTCAAGATAGTGTGACTCGAACTTGTGTGTGTCCCTCGTAAGCGATTCTAGATCGCTGACTCCATAGTAGCTCGCACCTGCCTTGAAGACATCGTGGAAGGTTAGCGCGCACAGCGTGGTGAAACCGCCCGCGCTGCCCCCCTCGATCATCAGGCGCTTCTCATCGACCTCCCCTAGCTCTGCGAGATAACGCGCGCCATTCACACAATCATTAACATCTGTAATGCCCCAGTTGCCTTCAAGCCTCTCGCGATACTCCCGACCATAACCGGTACTGCCACCGTAATTCACGTCTAGAACGGCGATTCCGCGACTGGTCCAGTACTGGGTTTCCAGATCAAGTGAGCTTGAGAAGGCAGACGTGGGGCCTCCGTGACTCCTTACACGAAGAAGAGGATTCTCAGCGGGAGGATCGGCGTAGTCGCCGTTTCTCGGTGCGTAGTAGAAGGCATGTGCTGTCAGTCCGTGCTCTGTCGGAAACTCGATCTCCCTAGGTTTGGATAGGCACTTCTCATCAATCACAACCTCACACGACCGTTTCAGAACCTTGGTGCGAAAAGTGGAGAGATCAAGCCTGATGACCGACGATTGTTTTGAAGGTGAACTCCCGAGGAACACGCAGCATCCGGGCGCTGCTCTGATTTGCTTGATATCGGTGTAAGGAGTGTCGATGTGCTTAAGGCTGGAGGTTGCAAGGTCAATGCTCGCGAGGTGCCATATCCCTTCCTTAACATAGGTGCAAAGTATGCGATCCGCAGACTCAAATGCATAGGTTGACATTCCAAAAACCCACTGTGGAACTCCGAACTCGGCCTTCATTTCAATCAGAGGATCGACACGCCCATCTGACAAGCGGTAGAGGTTCCACCAACCGGTCCGATCGGAAACAAAGTGCAGAATGCCTTCTGGGGACCACTCGGGTTGAAAAATGGATTCATCCGCACTTCCAGCAACGCGCTCGGTCCGGCTGAGTGACCCATCTGAATTTAATTGTCCCACCCAGAGTTCGGTTCCGTTCCAGGGCATGTTGGGATGGTTCCAGGTCAGCCAGGCTAGACGAGAACCGTTAGGACTGATGCGTGGCGAAGAGTAAAAGTCATTTCCTGAAGCAAGCAATCTTACTTTATTTGCACCATTGGGATCAATGGATACTAAAGAATTGATTACCTCACTCTGTGAATGATCTTCTTGAATGCAAATTAATCGATTTCGGTGACGCTCTACAACACCATCCGCATAACGCAGGTTGTTTCTTGGAGTTATGGGATGCGGCAGCTTTCCAGGATCCTGTCGGTAAAGATGTTGGTCTGCAAAATTTGAGAAGTAAACCGTGCCCTCTGAGACGGTGAAAGCCCCCCCTCCGTACTCATGCACACGAGTTTGAGCATTGAATGAAGGAGGCGTTACATCAGTAGTGAGACCGTTCGAAGTTTGTTTTACAACAACGTTCCTCCCTTTCTCCATAGGACGCGCCTCAAGCCAATAGATGTCGCTGCCATCAATTATGATCTGGCCCAATCTAACGGTCTCGGACACGATCAAATCTGAAGTAATTGGTGACTTCCATGAACCATACGACTCTACCTGTTTATCAATCATGCCACTCCCGATGATTCGACCATTTCTAACACAAACTTTATACCTCTATCCTCTCCCGTCTCTCCGGTCTGGAGACCGTGAGAGATCTTCAAGGTAGAGTTCAAATAATGTATCAGGGAGGGCTTTTTCATCTTTTTGTATTTGACAGCCAAGGATATCACAGGGGTTTCGCGGAGAAAGTGATAAAAGAAGATGGGGCAAAACCAAGCTAGATGGTATTGCCACTACTGTGCAAGCTTTGTCTGATGACTTCTTCTGGATTTCCTATCAGTCTTATGTCCTAGTTCGCTCTGAGCACCTTTAGGATATCGTCATTTACCAAGGCGGAAAGAATCGAGCCCGGATATATGCCACTTATGCCAAGTGTAGACAGGTTCCAGATTATAGCCACGGTTTTTTGCTCCATCCAGCTTAGAACAAGAGTGAGCGGAAGCTCGTTGATACTGACGCCGAAAAGCTCAGAAAGAGTCTGGGCGATTTCTATTGCAACAATCGAATCATTGCATTGTCCAAGATCAATGAGTCTTGGAACACCTTCAATATTCCCTAGCTTAAGATCGTTGATTCTGAATTTTCCACAGGCAAGGAGTAAAACGATCGTGTCTTCCGGCAGCTTCTGAACGAGCTCTCTAAAGTACTCTGTCTTTTTAAGAGGAAAATCACAGCCTCCAGCGAGAAGAAATGGCGGATTTTCCCCTCTGTAACAAGCTGCTTTATTTTGTTTTTTAATGACAAAAACCGAGGAAGTAGAAAAGCCTGTTGTGAGCATGACCTCTGCCTTTTCTTTATTGGGAATGACATTCCAACACTTGAGATGATCGTTGATTATCACTTGAGGCTTTTTGATAAGGTGCAGAATGTTAGTTTTAATATAGTTGTTCGAGCTGGCAGAGATTTTGTTATACCTATTGGAATAAACATAGAAAGACCAGACAAGCCACCTTGTGGGATTGGCATCACTTGCGAGGAGTGCGCAATCCACAAAAAGAGATGCCTCGGGTGTCCTATGACGGGTCATTACAAGAATTCATTGGGGGCAATAACCATGTCAATTTTAGATTGTTTCGTGGGAGGGCTCCCTTTGAAGTCTTCAACCTACAGATAGGGACCAAACTCCTCTAAGAATTCCATGTAATCTTTTGGCGTCATTATGTAGGGAAATGTGACCTCTCCTATGTCTGTTTCTTCTTCCCCTATTGAGACCTCAGATGGAAATAAGATATCGTCAGGTTCTTCAAAACTCACTTCGTACAACCAACCATCTCCATAGATGTCATCGTTGATTAGTTCTGGGGAATCTATCGTGTTCTTATTGACCCTCTTGATTGTGCCAGACACGGACATATGGAGATCCCATTTGCCTTCAGACCCTTCAATGTATCCCAAATACTCCCCCTTGGGAAACCATATGTTTTTTGCATTGGGCAGGATATAGACATACCCAGCGCGGCCGATTCGATTCTCCGCATAATCACTTATGCCTATCCGAGCACTCTCATAGTAGCCATAATCATCAAATCGATCTTCATTTAAATCCATCCAATAGTGATCGGTTGTGTATCTGACGCCCTCGTCCTCCCACACTCCGACCGTTTCTATGCTACCATCGGAATATTCGATCTCCACAATTGAATAATCATCATCTGCAGACCACACAAAAGGCACAGTTGTGATTAAAGCCATCATTAGGGGTCAAGCTCACTTTCACAAAATTCATAGACTCACCTGGTTTAGAATCACTAACTTTTCGTTTGAGTATAGAAAGAAGGATATAAATAATTTCTTGTTGGATTATTTTGTTTGATTCCTGCCTTCGAAGGAACGTTTCTAATTTCAGATATCATTTTGAGACACCTGAAATTCAGGCTAAACCCCATCTAGTAAAGTTTAATGCTCTTTCTCCTCTCTAGCGAACTGTGCGGAAATCGCTTATGAACAAAGGAGTGTTTTTTCCGCATTTCTCTTTGCTTGCCAGGATTTGCAAATTAAGGCACTTTTATGGGTGTTTTTTTATGCATTTACTGGTTATAGTCGTAAAAATTGGCAAAATGTTTATTTAGTGTGGGGCATTTCATCAAGTAAGAAATATTGTCAAGAATGAGAGGTGACTTACGATGGATGTTAAGGGCGTGACTTTGGAGTCCGGGAAAAAGTTTGTGATTGATAATTTTGGTGAGGAAGGATACAACCAGTGGATGAGCTCCTTAGATTCGGATGTGAGAGATGCGTATGCAGAATCCATAGTAACCAAATGGTATCCGATGAGAAGGAATTATGTGGAACCTCGAAAAAAAGTGTGCGAGTTGTTTTATGGTGGCGACCTGAAGGGACTTTGGGACATGGGTCGTTCTGATGCAGACCATGGACTAAAAGGGATATATAAGGCGTTCATCAGGATCGCAACTGTGGGATTTGTGATCAGTAGGGCAAAGATGATCTTGCCCATGTATTTTAGACCGAGCGTCTTGAAAGTGACCGAGAAATCGAAGAAAGATGTTACAATAAGAATAGTTGAATTTCCTGAGTTTGACGAATACGTCGAATTAATCATAGGGGGATTTATGGAACGAACGACGGAACTCTGTAGGTGCAAAGGCGTGAACGTTGAGATTCCAAAATCGGTTACTAAGGCCGATCCATACACCGAGTACCACGTCTCATGGCAATAGCGCCCCAGACACTCAAAGATTGTTTCTAAAAAGGTTTAAGCAAAAGAGTAATCTGAAGCATTACGCTAACTAAAGCCGTGCCTTTAAAAGGGTGCAACTTATCAATATTTGCTTAGAAACGTTTAATAAATCTTAAGGACTTGTGTGGATTAAGATGAGTTCATCGATAGGGGAAATTGTAGAAAGGCAGAGAGATTTTTTCCGAACCAACAAAGCAAAAGATGTTGGTTTTAGGATAGAAAAACTCAAACGTTTGGAGAGTGCCATTCTTGCCTATGAAAAAAGAATTTCGGAAGCGCTGCACAGAGACCTTCATAGGTCAGAGACGGAGGGATACATAACAGAAATTGGACTGGCTTTGAATGAAATAAGCTACGCAATCAAACATTTGAGCTCCTGGGCAAAGCCTAAAAAGGTTAGAAAACCGCTGATTTTCCCATTTTCAAAAAGCCTTGTTATCCATGAACCGTATGGAGTCGTGCTGATCATTGCGCCCTGGAATTATCCTTTGCATTTAACTATGTTGCCATTGGTTGGGGCAATCGCTGCGGGAAATTGCGTGGCAATCAAGCCATCGGAGATGTCACCCAACACATCGAAAGTGATTCAAGATATGATAGAAGAATACTTTGAAGATTCTTATATAGCCTGTTTTCAAGGGAATGCTGAGGTGGCGCAACAACTACTGGATCAAGAGTTTGATTTCATATTTTTCACGGGAGGGACTTCCATCGGCAGGATTGTTATGAAAGCGGCCGCGGAGCATCTCACCCCACTAACGTTAGAGCTTGGAGGGAAAAGCCCATGCATCGTAGACAAAAACATTGATGTTGAAAAAACTGCCAGCAGAATAGTCTGGGGGAAGTTTATCAATGCGGGGCAAACGTGCATTGCTCCTGATTACCTGCTTGCATGCGGAGGGATAAGAGAAAGTTTGGTTAACGCACTCAAAAGGAAAATTTTGAAATTCTATGGAAGCGACCCGAAACAAAGCAAGGATTATTGCAGGATCATCAACAAAAAACATTTTGATCGTCTGTCAGCGTATCTTAACGAGGGGGATGTTGTTTTTGGTGGAGAAACAGACTCGGAAGAGCTATACATATCACCAACCTTGATTGAAAACGTGCCCATCAAAGCGAAAGTCATGCGGGAAGAGATATTTGGTCC
>DUKC01000015.1 GCA_013329495.1 Thermoplasmata archaeon | reverse complement strand
GGCCGTAAAAAAAGAGACAAAATTGAAATAAAGTGTCTATTGGCGATGAAATCTCTATAGGATCTTATTTAACTTTTCAATCATAGCAGATGCAGATAGATTCACTAAGCCCTTTGATCACCTTTTCTGATTAGATAGAATACGCTTTAACACTTATGAAACTTAACTTAGCAGAGTAAAAGAGCATGGGTGCAGGTAGTCACACAATTTTCACTCGAGCGCCTCTGGAAATTTCTTTAGTAGATCGTATGAAAAAACCGGTCCGTCCTTGCATACATACAGATTTCCGATATTACACCTTCCACATTTTCCCACTCCGCACTTCATTCTTCTTTCTAATGTCGTGAATATCTGCTTATCGGAAAATTTTAACTTGAGAAGGTCTTGTATTACAAATTTAATCATTATCGGTGGCCCACAGGTGATAGCAATAGTGTTGACTGAAGGTGGTGCTAGCTCAAGCAGGTTCGCAGGAACGAAGCCCGTGTACCCTTTCCAGTCCTCCTCTTTCACGTCTATAGACAGGTGAGCTGAAATATCGTCCCTTTTTTCCAGTTCCTCGAGATCCTTTTTGTAACAGAGATCCGCAGAAGTACGGGCCCCATAGATCAGATCAAGTTTTCCGTAATCGTCCCGATGATCCAGCATATAGTAGATCACCGACCTCAGAGGGGTTATTCCAATCCCGCCCCCTATGAACAGGATGTTTTTCCCTTTCCATTCTTTTAACGGAAATCCATTTCCAAAGGGGCCTCTAACGCCTATGCAATCCCCCTGCTTCAGATCGTGCAGCGCATTTGTTACTATTCCCATTTTAAGCACTCCAAACTCGAGGTAATTACGGGTTGGGGAGGAACTTATTGCAAGCATCACCTCTCCGTGCCCAAAGACAGATAACATGGCGCATTGACCCGGTTTGTAATCAAAAAGTTTTTTGACCTTAAATCTTTTGATTGCCCTTGGACCACTCACTTCTTCAGTCACTTCTTCAAGCTTAAGGGGAACGGGCAGATAAGGATTTTCAACATCTATTTTGGTGGTCATGGAATCACTTCCTCCTTTTGTTTTGTTTTTTTTGAAATAGACCATCACTTCTCTGACGTCTATGTTCACAGGACACAGGTTAACGCACCTTCCGCAACCCACGCATTGAAACTCACCGAAATTGTCAGCGAAGTATCTGTACTTGTGATGCAATCTCTGTCTCACCCTTTCGCCTTTGTTAGGCCTGGGATTAAAGCCACTAGCTTCAAGAGAGTATGCCTGGAACTGACACGTATCCCAGGATCTTATTACTCTGCCCTGTCGGGTGGAGCCCACGTATTCAATGGTAAAACAATGGCACGTAGGACAGAGAAATGTACACGTACCACATCCTATGCAACGTTTGCCCTCTCTCCCCCAAAGATCGCTTTCAAACTCTATTGCATTGGTGTCTATGTCTATCTTTTTAACCTTTTTATGGGATTCCTCATGCAATTTCTTTGCTTTTTTCACTTCGTCTTCGTTTGCATCTCTCACCAGCTCAGAACTGCCAAGGAGCTCTTTTCCTTTATCGCTTATCTCCTCAAGCAAATATCCATTTTCGAGCTGGGTTGCAAGCACGTCCATCCCAACGGTACTGGACGGTGATAGATCAACAGAGGTACAGAAGCAGGAGTGATAGGGAGGCTCGTTGCACGCCAATCCAATGATTATTGTATTTTTTCTTCTTGCGTCGTAATAGGGATCCATGTAGTCGCCGTAAAAAACCCTATCCAGTCTCTCTACACCAGCACAATCACATGGTCTTGCCCCAAATATTATTTTTTTCTTTTCATCAAGAGGGACCTGTTCAAATTTGTAACCATTTTCATCCTTTTTGTAGAAATAGAGGATTTCGCTCTCCGGAAATAGGATCTTCTTGATGGGTTCTGTCGAATTTTTGAATTTTTCAGCTTCAAACGGCTCACCGGTAAACTTCTCGAAATTTACAATACTCTTATTTGTTGTGGGAACGTAAAGCTCAACTTTTGACGCCAGCTCAACTAATAATTTATTTATGTCTTCAACAAATTTCGCCATTTTATCCTTCCTCCTATCCCTCAATGAATTCCTCCTTATCGTTAATATCAAAAGTTGCGAGTACCGGCTTAACCTCGCTGTCCATGCCAGATTCATAACCGTATCGTTCATAGATATCCTTCTCAACCTTGGTGTAGAGCAGTCTCAGGGGAATATCGACAGGACAGGCTCTCTCGCATTCTCCACAATCTACGCACCTTCCAGCCAGGTGCATCGCTCTGTTCATATGGTAAGCAACGTTGTTCGAAAAGTTGACCTCCTTGTCTATCCATGAGGTCTTCCAAATTTTTTCATTGGGCAAAACCGCTTTCTCTTTGTCTTTTGCAAGGGTGCATTCTTCACAGTAACAGAGTGGACATATGTTCTTGCAGCCATAGCATCTGATACATTTTGAAAATTCATCACTCCAGAAGAGCCATTTCTTCTCTGGATCTAGCTTTTCGTAATCATCAACCTTTTTGTATCTTTCCCCTCTCGTTACTTTTTTATCATCAACCTTATCCCATACAAGTTCGTCGTAGATCACTGGATTATTATGCATGCACACTTTACATTTTTCGCTCTCTATTTCGTCAAAATCTGCGAGTTTTATCTCCTCTTTTCCATCAGCAATCTCAAACATGCCCTCATTGGATATCCTAATTTTGGTTGGATCATGCGTTTTATTTCGTTCATACCACAAACTTTCCGCTGCCTTTGGATCGATCACTCCGTTACAAGGCATTCCTATCAAGAAAACATCGCTCCGTTTAATTATGTGTTCTTGAAGCAAAACGTTTACAGCTCTTGAGTCACAGCCTTTAACCACCACTGCTATCGGTCGGCTGTCTCTTGTTTTGCCCCGTGGCAACGCTATTTTAAAATCATCTATAACATAACGTACCAAGTTGCTCACACAAAGGACTGAAAAATCAGCTTTCTTCACCTCTTCCACTGACGAAGTTATCAAAGGTCTTAAAAAAAATGGATTTGTGCCTTTTTCATATCCAACAAAGGACTTTATTTTTCCGCTTTTGAGAAGATCTATTATTTCACTCTTGATCCCTTCTTTGCTCATTTTTATGGCCTCCTCAGCTGGTTCTGTGGGCCAAGTTTCTTTACCCTATCGGTCAACTCTGTGACAACCTTTGCAAACTTACCCCCTTCACTTGCCGATACCCAGCTCATCATGAACCTTTCTCTTTCAATTCCCAAAAACTCGATGAGCCCGGCTAATATCGAATACCTTCTTCTTGCGTATAGATTGCCCTGGATGTAGTGGCAATCACCTGGATGACATCCAGCAACCAGAACACCATCCGCCCCGTTTTGGAAGGCTTTTATTACAAAGGAAGGATTCATTCTTCCCGTGCACATTACTCTGATCACCCTAACAGTTGGTGGATACTGAATCCTTGAGACGCCTGCAAGGTCTGCGCCGGCATAAGAACACCAGTTACAAAGAAAAGCTATTATCTTTGGCTCCCAAACTTTCTCTGTTGCTTTTTCTTCAACATTGGTTATCACGTTCATGCAAATTCCTCCAATAGGGCTGCGTCGAGCACATTAAGTATCTCTCTATCCTCAAAACCCTTTTGTTGAATAGCACCCATCCTGCAGCCGGCAACGCATGCCCCACAACATTTGCAAAGGGCAGAATTTATTGTAGCTTTTTCTGTTTTTTCATCAAGTGAAATTGCCTTATAAGGACAAATCTCGACACACAGCCCACAGCCAGAACATAGAGCTTCGTTTACACGGGCTATTATACCCTCTCCCTCTACAAATGGCTTTGATAATATTGTACAGACCTTAGAAGCGGCGGCGCATGCCTGGGATATTGACTCGTCTACAGGCTTCGGTGAATGAGCCAAACCACACAGAAAAATCCCGTCTGTAGCAAATTCCACAGGTCTCAGCTTCATATGGGCTTCCAAAAAGAAGCCATCCTTGCTCAATGGAACCTTCAACATCTTTGCTAAGTATTCATTCCCTTTTGGAGGCAGGGTTGCAGCACTCAGAACCAATAAATCTGGCTCTATCGCGAATTCTTCATTTAGTATAGGTTCCAGAAAAGAGACTTTTAAAATGCCATTTTCCCTTTCAACCTTTGGTTTGTTTTCATCATCGTATCTAAAAAATATCACACCATTCTCACTCGCTTCTTTGTAATAAGCCTCGTTGAATCCATAGGCTCGCACATCTTTATAGAGAATGTAAACGTTGGAATCTGGGTTTTTCTCCTTTATCTTTAACGCATTTTTTATCGCTTGGGCGCAACAAACCCTGGAGCAATATGTTCTTTCATCATTTCTTGAGCCAACGCACTGAATCATCACCACTTTTTGTGTCTCAAAATTACTTTCAGACATTTTTTCTTCGAGTTCTAGTTGAGTGATAACGCGGGTGTCTTCGCCGTATAAGTATTCTTTTGGTTTGTATTCTTCTCCACCAGTTGCAACCACCACAGCTCCATGTTCTATCTCCACTTTATTTTCATTTTTGTTCATTAAAGTAGTCTTAAAGTTTCCTATATACCCCTCAACATTTGTTACAATAGTATTTGTATACGCGTGAATTCTTTGGTTTTCCTCAACTTCTTTAATCAATTCTTTCAATTTCTTTTTTGGATCTTCTCCGCTTAGCAAGTAGTGTAATTTGCGTAAGTTTCCTCCCAGATCGCTCTCTTTCTCCACCAAATGGACTTCAAATCCCTGTTTGGCTATTTCGAGCGCTGCAATCATTCCGGACAAACCTCCACCAAGCACTAAAGCAGAAGGGGTTACTTCTGTTTTTTCCCTCTGCAATGGTTCAAGCAATCTGGCCTTTGCCACACCCATCCTTACCAAATCTTTTGCTTTTTCAGTAGCTCTCTCCGGCTCGTGCATATGAACCCATGAGCACTGATCCCTTATGTTCACAAATTCAAATAAATAGGGATTCAAGCCAGCTTCTCTTAGGGTTTCCTGAAACAATGGTTCGTGCGTTCTTGGTGTACATGATGCTACGATGACGCGATTCAGATCTTGTTCCTTTATCTGTTCCTTTATCCTTTCCTGTGTGTCTTGAGAGCATGTATACAGATTATCTTCACCATAGACCACATTTGGCAGAGTTCTTGCATACTCGGTAACTGCCGGGACATCGACGACTCCTCCTATGTTTATACCACAATGGCAAACAAAAACACCTATTCTCGGGGCTGCACCCTCTATCTTTTTTTCCGGTGGGTATTCTTTTATCGTTACCAGCTTCCCTCTTTCAGATGAGATCAAACTCGATGCTTTTACTGCAGCTCCTGATGCTTGTGCCACTGTATCGGGGATATCTTTTGGACCGCTGAAAACGCCACACACGTAAACGCCTGGTTTGGATGTTTCAAGCGGAGAGAACGTCTTGGTTGAGCAGAAATTATACTTATTCAATTCTATTCCGAGCTTTTCACTCAGTTCTTGAGAATCTCTTGGCGCCTCAAGTCCAACGGACAGCACGGCAAAGTCAAACTTTTCCTCCTTTGGCTCTCCATTTTCAACATAACTTAGGATTAGGTCGTTGTTTTCTGTTTCTTCTACATTAGCTGCCCTGCACCTCGTAAATCTTACGTCGTACTCTTCCTTAGCCCTCGTATAGTAATCATCAAATTCCTTTCCAAAAGCTCTGATATCCATAAAAAATATGTGTGGCTCTACACCCGGAGCATGCTCCTTTATGACGATCGCCTCCTTAATTGCATACATGCAACAGACAGAGGAGCAATACTCATTTGTGTTTGCATCTCGAGAGCCAACGCACTGGATGAAGGCTATCTTTTTTGGGGTTTTCCCATCAGATGGTCGCTGGACGTGCCCCCCGGATGGCCCAGATGCAGACAATAAACGCTCAAACTCTATGCTTGAGACCACATTTGGATAGATACCATAACCATATTCCCTTTTCAAAGAGGGGTCAAATTCATTAAATCCAGGAGCTAGAATTATGGACCCTACATCCAGCTTTTCGGTTTCATCTTCTTGGTCGTATTTAATAGCTTTTGCGTCGCAAAATCGTTCACAGGCTCCACAGGATCCCTTAAGGAAATGCATACAATTATCCCTGTCTATCTTTGGCACGTTTGGAACAGCCTGAGGAAATGGTTTGTAGATCGCTGGTCTCGAGATCAGACCCATATTAAACTCGGAAAGGAGGGGTACTGGTTTCTTTCCGGTGATCTCATTTAATTTAATGGAGTTGGTGGGGCAGACAAATTCACATGCACCGCAGGTTGTGCAGATGTCTGAGAGTTTATCGAAAGGAGTTGTGATATCTCTCTTCATTCCACGACCCGCAAAACCGATTGCGTTAACTTCCATTAACTCCTGACACGTGCGTACGCACAGACCACACAGAATACATTTTTCGGTAGGATCGCCCAGGGTTCTGAATCTGCTCTTCACTACGCCCATTCGAGCAGCCAGCTCCTTTATCTCATCTGAATTGGGGCACCTGGCCAACAAGAGTTCCATGATCACCCTGCGCGCTTTTAAAACGCGCTCGGATTTTGTTTTTACCGTAATACCATCCTCCACCGGGTAGGTGCATGCTGTGACTAACTTCGAACGCTTTCCCTTTGTCATCTCAACCGTGCACAGTCTACAGGCACCATATGGTGAAAGGGCTTTATTATAGCACAGAGTTGGTATCTCGATGCCAGCCTTTTGCGCAACCTCCAATATCGTTTGCCCCTTTTCAGCCTCGATTTCTCTGTCATCGATGGTAATCTTCATCTTATTTCACCTCTATGGCATCGAACCTGCAACTGTCAAAACAGATACCGCATTTGATACACCTGCTTTGATCTATGACGTGGGGTTTTCTCCGTTCACCAATAATAGCTCCTTGCGGACATTTCTTTGCACACAGACCGCAGCCAGTGCATTTTTCTTCAATTATAGAATAGTGAATTAGTGCTTTGCAAACTCTTGCAGGGCACTTTTTATCCATGATGTGTGCATTATACTCATCTCGAAAATATCGCAATGTGGATAGCACCGGGTTGGGCGAGGTGGCACCAAGCTGGCACAAAGACGTGTCTTTTACCACTTCTGCCAGTTCTTCCAGTAACTCCAGATCGTTCTCTGTTCCTCTTCCTTCACAGATGTCTGTCAGGATGGCATGCATCTGCGCTACCCCCTCTCTGCAGGGAGTACATTTACCACAAGACTCATCCTTCAAGAAATTAAGGAAGTATCTTGCGACATCGACCATGCACGTGTCTTCATCCATTATGATCATTCCACCAGATCCCATCATTGACCCGGCTTTTTTCAGTTCATCAAAATCAATAGGCAGATCGATCAGGCTCTCTGGTACACAACCGCCAGAGGGTCCACCTGTCTGGACAGCTTTAAATTTCTTTCCCTCGGGTATTCCTCCCCCAATGTCATAAATTAACTTTCTTAAGGTTGTTCCCATTGGAACTTCCACCAAACCTGTATTGTTTACTTTACCAACCAAAGAGAATATCTTTGTCCCTTTACTCTTTTCTGTTCCAATTCTGGAGAACCACTTTGCACCCCTGTTTATTATTAGAGGAATGTTTGCCCACGTTTCAACGTTGTTTAAGTTGCTGGGTTTGTTCCATAGCCCCTCGATGGATGTATGGATATGTTTTGGTCTTGGTTCTCCCACTTTTCCTTCTAATGCGGTCATCAAGGCACTTGATTCCCCCGAAACAAATGCGCCCGCACCTCTGTGCACTTTAATGGTAAAATCAAAATTTGAGCCAAGGATATTTTTGCCCGCGAACCCATAAATTTTAGCCTGCTTTAAAGCAATCTTAACGTTCTCCACAGCCAGAGGGTATTCCTGTCGTATATATATAAAACCTTCATGGGATCCAATAGCATATGCACCAATGGTTAGACCCTCAAGAACGCTGTGGGGATTTCCTTCCATAAGAGCCCTATCCATAAAAGCCCCAGGGTCTCCTTCATCACAATTAACGATTACATACTTAGGTTCTCCGGGAGCATTGCGTGTAGTCTCCCACTTCCTTCCCGTTGGAAATCCTCCACCACCACGCCCCCTCAAATCGGATTTCTTCACTTCCTCCAGCACCTGTTCGGGAGTCATCCGAGATAATGCTTTTGATAGGGCCGAATATCCACCAAGTGCGATATAATCTTCTATGTTTTTAGGATCGATTTTAACATTACTATCAATAAGAAGGCGCGTTTGATTCTTATAAAAAGGTATCTCATGTTCATGAATCACTTTTTTACCGGTGGAAGGATCGGTATAAAGAAGCCGATCAACTATCTTTTTCTCTTTTATGGCCGAAATGATCTCAGGGGAATCCTCCGGTTGTACTTGGAAGTAACAGATGCCTTCAGGGTAAATGACAACCACCGTGCCCTTTTCGCAAAAGCCAGGACAACCAGTTTCCCTGATATCCACCTCAGCCTCAAGTTCCTGCTTTCTAATTTCTTCTTTAAAAGCGTTAATAACCCTTTGGGCCCCAAGGGCAAGGCAGCCAGTACCAGCACATATAGCAATACATGGTTTATTTGGATCCCGTTCAGATAATATTTTTTCTCGAAGTTTTTCCAATTCCTCAGGTGAATTTAATTTCATCGTGCTTCCCTTATCCATAACTTTTCAGGATCTTTTCCACTTTGTTCACGGTGAGCTTACCATGATAATCCTCGTCAACCACCATTACAGGTCCCAGCGCACAACAGCCAAGGCAATTGACCGTTTCCAGAGTGAACGTTTTGTCCTCCGTGGTCTCTCCCGGATTTATCTCAAGTTTTCTTTCCACCTCTTCCAAAATTTTCGATGCACCCCTCACATGACAAGCAGTGCCTGTACAAACTCTGATGAGATGCTTTCCTCTGGGTTTAAATGTGAATGCGGAATAAAAAGAGCCTATGCTATACACCTGACTTAAAGGTAAATCCAATCTTTCTGCAATGTATCTGAGTTCATTTTCTGGCAGATAGTTGTATTGACTGTTTACGTCCAGCAGAGCCTGTATCAGTGAGCCTTCCTTATCTTTATATCTGTCCGTTATTGCGTCGATCTTTTCATCTTTTATAAGAACTACTTCGGGCTTTGAAATTTGTGGTTTATTCCTTACTGGACAGTTATCTAAACATATATCACAACCAGTGCACGCAGTTTCGTCTATGGATCTGGCTTTTTTCTTAATGTTTACTCCAAAATGACCCGGGGTTCCCTCTACGCTTTCAACTTCGGCATTTGTGATCAGACTAACGTTTGGATGCCTGCTAACTTCTACAAGCTTGGGAGCCAGAATACACATCGCACAATCATTGGTGGGAAATGTCTTATCCAGTTGGCTCATCGTTCCCCCAATAGATGGAAATTTGTCAAGCAGACAAACCTTAAACCCCGAATTGGCCAGATCAAGGGATGCCTGGATGCCACTTACTCCTCCTCCTACGACCAGCACTGCTCCAACCTTTTCCTTTATTTCTTCTCCAATAGGTAATGCTTTATTGCTTCCCCTTGATTTTTTCATCTTTCCTCCCATTGTCTTGCAGGTAATTTTACAGGTACGTAGTGGGATTCAAATCCCAATTTTTCTTTATTTATTCCAAAAGCAAGACCCAATAATTGGGATATATGTAATACCGGTATCGTGTATTTATAGTTCATTTCTTTTTGCCCGCGATCAAATTGAAGATGACAGAAAGGACAGGGAGTAACTATGCAATCAGCTTTAGCCTCCGTAATGTTTTTGAGCTTTTCTTCTGTCATTGCAAGAGCAACCTGCGGTAACCTTGCTCTTACACCTCCACCGGCTCCGCAGCATGCCTGTTTGTCCCTGTATGATACACTTTTGGCATTGGTTGCTTCGACTAAGTCGTCCAGTATGGTAGGTCTCTCTGGGTCGTCTATCTTTTTGTATTTACTTGGGCTTAAAAAATGACAACCGTAGTGTACCGCCACCTTAAGATCCAGTTTGTTCACCACCAATGATCTGATCTTCTCAAGACCTACTTCATTGTAAAGTACCTCAACCTCGTGTCTTACTTTTGTTGTCCCTTGGTATTCACGAACTCCCGCCGATACGAGTATATCATTCACTCTTTTTCTCGTTTTTTCATCATCGAGGGAACAAGCCGACTCATAAAGCGAATCGAAGCATCCGTTACAGATGGTCAGCATTTCTACTCTTTTCTCTTCCGCAATAGAAAGATTTCGTGCTCCAAGAGCCAACCATGTTTCAATATCAAAAGAACGTACAACTCCCGGTGCCGGACAGCAGCTCACCCCCTCTAAATCGATGAAATCAATTCCCAGTTTTTTTAAAACTTCCCTGGTGGAACTCTCTATTCCAGGATATCTAAGAGGGGCTATGCAACCCAGATATAGACCATATTTCGCTTTATTTCTCATTTGATTCCTCATTTTTAATTGATTTATCAGATCCAGTAATTAACTTATCAAAGCCAGTTTTTTTCACTATTGCTTTGACCTCTTTCAGCGCTTTTTCAGAACTCAGGGTTGTGGGTGGGGTTGGATCTAATCCTACTTTCTTTCTCATAGCCTCCTGTTTTTTTCCAAAGGGAATTATGTGTCCGGTATTGATGATATAACCCGCATTTTTTTGATGTGCCTCTGCCAGGTCCCCCCTCTTCACTGCCATATTTCGTAGAATAATGATGATACTTGGAACATCAACTCCTCTTGGGCATCTTTCATAGCATCTATAGCAGGTAGTGCATTGCCAAAGGTCATCTGTGGAGAATATTTCATCTTCCAAGCCGAGTTGCGCCTTTCTTATCAGCTTTCTTGTTCTGAGTGCGGTTATTTTGCTAGAGGGACAGCTACCGGTACACGTTCCACACTGAATACAAAGATTTAATGTATCTCCTCCACTATCCATTATTTTTTTTGTAAAATTAAAATTTGGTTCTTTAGGTGTAGACCTCCCTTCCATATGCTCTATATATTATTAAAGATATTAAACATTTGCGGGTAATTTGGAGACTTTATGCCCCCCTTCCCGCACTAAAGTGCGGGGCTTCCCGTTTGGAAAAACTCAGATAGGGAGGTCTGATGGATTACTCCCGGATTTCTTACACATGGTAGTTTCAAGATCTGCATCTCCTACAGTTCTATGGAATTTACCGGGGCTCCAGAGATATTTCTTTGTTTTTCTGAAATTGGGTTTCTCCT
>DUKC01000002.1 GCA_013329495.1 Thermoplasmata archaeon | reverse complement strand
GCGCATGGACCCTATCATTAGATTGATTGAAAAGTAAGAAAGAGAGGAATAAATCTTTATTCCTCTGCTGATTTTTGTTGAGTGCTTATTAGATGAGTTTATTGCATGAACAGATCTAATCGAACTACCGATAAGTTATACCGGGGGCTTTTTGATGAAACCTTCTTTCATTAAGAATTTTGTTTTGTCCCTCGATTCTTTTATAATGGCTTCCGCTCTCTCTAAAAGTTCCTGTCTTGACAATTTCTTCCTAGCTATCCCCTGTTCGATTGCTTTCATTCCAACTGCGACGGCCTCCCTGGGAAATACCTCCCATTCATCCATCGTTGGAACTATGTAGTCTTCTTGCAGTCCTTTGTCATCGGCAGTCTTGGCAAGTTCAAAAGCCGCTGCAATGCACATCTCATCGGTTATCGTCTTGGCTCTGACGTCCAAAGTCCCCCTGAATATCCCCGGGAATCCTAATGAATTGTTTATCTGATTTGGAAAATCGGACCTGCCAGTTGCCACAATCCGGGCTCCCGCTTCTTTTGCCTCCCAGGGCCATATCTCTGGGATTGGATTTGCGCTTGCAAACACGATTGCATCGCTTGCCATCCCCCGCACTTCATCGGGAAGAATTGTTCCGGGACCCGGCTTTGAGGCGGCTATAACTATGTCTGCACCATTCAAAGCTTCCTTCGTTCCCCCGCTTCTTTGCTCTTTGTTTGCGTTTACGCACATGTCCCATTTGTACGGGTTTACTTGCTTTTGTGCCTCCAGATCCTTTCTCTGCGCATTTAGTATGCCCTTTGAGTCGACCATCATCAAGTTTCCTTTCTTTGCACCTGCTGAAACCAAAACCCTCGCTATCGCTATGTTTGCCGCTCCCGCACCAACCATGGCAACAAGAGCCTCATCTATTTTCTTTCCAACCAACTTTATAGCATTTATCGCTCCTGCAACTTCTATCGTTGCTGTACCTTGCTGATCATCGTGCCAAACAGGTATATCCATTTCATTTCTTAGCCTATCGAGAATGAAGAAACATTTTGGCTTTGCAATGTCTTCCAAGTTGATTCCGCCGAAGGAGGGTTTCAGGAGCTTTACGGTCTGTATTAACCTTTCTGGATCCTTTGTGTCTAAACAGAGCGGAACTGCGTCAACTCCACCCAGATACTTAAAAAGCAAAGCTTTACCCTCCATCACAGGCAATCCTGCTTCGGGACCAATGTCACCGAGGCCCAAAACCCTTGTACCATCCGAGACAACAGCCACCGTATTCCATTTGTTTGTATACTCAAAGACCTTTTCCTTGTCTGCCTTTATTGCTTTGCATGGCTCAGCAACTCCGGGGGTGTACCAGATTCCAAAATCCTGGAAATCCCTTATACAACATTTTGGCAAGACCTCTATCTTCCCATGATAAAAGGGATGCAGTTTCATAGCATCTTTACCAGGTTTTGCAGCTTTCTTCAACAATTCTTCCTTGCTTATTCTCTTTTCTTCTTTGATTTTTATCACCTCTTTTGATAACCTTTTTACTCCTTAACACCTCTTGCCAGCTCAATTGATTTTTTGGCTGCTTCCTCCATAGAATCAAACACATGATATCCTCTCTCTTCCAAGATCCTTTTTCCATCTCGTTCGTTTGTCCCCATCATTCTTATCGAGAGCGGGACTTTTGGGCCGAACTCGACTATCCCTTTTGCGATTTCATCACATCTGGTAATCCCCCCAAAGATGTTTATGAAGACAGACTTTATGCCCTTTCTCAGGGATATCACTTCAAGTGCCTGCTTGGTATTTTCTTCGTTTGCTCCGCCCCCCACATCCAAAAAATTAGCTGCTTTCCCTCCAAACAGCTTGAGTGTGTCCAGAGAAGCCATCACCAATCCAGCTCCGCAGCCTATCACGCCTATGTCTCCCTCTAGATCCACATAAGCTAACCCGTAATCTCTGGCTTTTCGTTCTATTGGATTGAGCTCAACATCTGCCCTGTATTCCTTGTGCCTGAAAGCAGAGTTATCATCTATGTTAAGCTTTGCATCCAACGCTAGAAGCCCGTTTGGAGTTATTGCCAGGGGATTTATCTCGCACAGCTCCGCATCAACATTCTTGACGACTTTGTACAACTCCTGAGCGATTGACGCAAAGGTAATAATATCTTTCCCTTTTAAACCGATCGATTTTGCTAATTCTCTTCCTTGATAGAGCCGCAATCCTAAAAAAGGGTCTACCTTCAGTTTGTAAATCTTCTCGGGATTCTTTTCGGCCACATCTTCGATCTCGACTCCACCTTCCGCAGAAACAATCATTGTGAGACATTTGTTTTCCCTATCGACGGTGAATCCCAGATAGTACTCTTTGAGAATGTCGGCTTCTTCTCTTACCAAAATTTCTTTTGTTTCCAGGTCTTTGATTCGCAGGTCGAATATCTCCCGCGCTTTCCTGATTGCTGACTCTCTGTTTTTGGCAAACTTTATTCCCCCTGCCTTCCCTCTTCCACCGACCAAAACCTGGGACTTTAGGACGACCGGTTTTTTTACCTCCCTGATCTCTCCCGGCTCTCTGATCACATAGAAGGGGAGGACGGGTATTCCATACCTTTCAAACAGTTCCATGGTCTGGTACTCGTGAAGTTTCATCTTTGTTTTTCCAACTCCCGTACTCCATGCTTGAATCCTTCCGCAAACGCGTGCTTGTTTAACCCGACAAATCGTTTGGGAACAGAATCGAGTATCGCCTGTTCCATCGCATCTTTTGGCACAATTCCTGTGATTCCGACCAATGCCCCGAGCATGACCATGTTTGCAATTATCTTGTTGCCCAGATCACTCGCGATTTTAGTTGCTCTGACTTCATAAATCTTTTTCCCGCCTCGCTCGATCTTGACCATATCCGGATCGATGACTATTGTGGAATTCGGCTTTGAAGTCTTTCCGTACCTGTCCCAGGCCTGCTGAGACATCACGACCAAAATATCTGCCTTCTCTATTCCGGGATATCCGATCTCTTCATCTGAGATTATCACTTCTGATTTTGATGCACCGCCTCGAGCCTCAGGTCCATAGGATTGGGTCTGGACCGCGTTGTAGTTTGAGTAAACAGAAGCTGATTTTCCCACGATAACTCCTGCGGTGATTATTCCCTGTCCACCAAACCCGCACAGTCTTATCTCCTTCTTCATCTTAACCTCTTAACATACTTCTTCCACTCGCTGGTCCACTCAGGCCTGTCAATGTCCTGAAAAACTCCGATTTTTATCTTTTTTTCTATCGCCTGCTTTTCCTCTTCAGTTCCGTACTTGTTTATCATTTCCCAGTCCTCCAGCAGCATCGTATTATCTTTATACCAGTCCCAGAGAACCTTTATATCTCTCAGCTTGTTCTTCCTCCCCCACTGAATTGGACAGGGTGCCAGGAGCTCCACATAAGAAAATCCCTTCTTTTGGATTGCTTTCTTTATGGACTTGATTGGCTTGTAAGGATAAGTAACTGTCCATCTCGCAACATAAGGAACACCTATCGTTTTTGCAATCTCGCAAACATCAAAAGGAAATTCTATGTTTCCATAGGGAGTGGTAGTAGTTATTCCACCGAGTGGAGTGGTTGGAGCTGCCTGACCACCCGTCATCCCGTAATTATAATTGTTTACCATGATGACAGTCATATCTATATTTCTTCTTGCCGCATGGATAAAGTGGTTCCCACCTATCCCAACGCAATCCCCGTCTCCAGTGAAAACTATCACATCCAGTTTGGGGTTTGCAGCCTTAACTCCAGTCGCAAATGCAAGAGCCCTTCCATGAGTTGTGTGCAATCCATCGGAATTAATATACCCCGGTAGCCTCGAAGAACAACCTATCCCTGACAGAAAAACGGTTTGATCGAGATCAAGCTCAAGTTCTTCTATTGCTCTTATTGCATAGTCCAAAACGTTCCCAATACCGCATCCATCGCAAAAGACGGTGGGAAACATCTCCTTTCTAAGGTATTTTTCCTTTAATTCCTCTCCACTCAACATCTTTACTCCTTCAAGCGGGCCAGTATCTCCCGGGGCTTGTGAACCTCTCCGCCTATCTTTGGGCACAGCTGAACCTCACATCTCGCGCTCTCCCTTACGAGGTGAACAAGCTGACCCAAATTCTGTTCTGCTACCAGAATTCTGGAGCAATTGAGGTTCTCTATGAGCTTTTCAGGGAAAGGCCACACAGTTATGAGTCTGAGATACCCCGCTTTTATCCCTTTCTTCCTTGCTAGCTCCACTGCAGTTAGTGCGCTTCTTGAAGTAGACCCGTAGGACAAGACAACA
>DUKC01000122.1 GCA_013329495.1 Thermoplasmata archaeon | reverse complement strand
AAATAATGAGTCGTTCCTCCGTGGGAGATTCCTCCTTTGACAATCCATCCTCGATCCCACTCGTACTCGCTTCCATCTGGCTTTCCATCTCCATTATTGTCTACCCATTTTTCTCCGGTCTGAAGAACTACTAGCTCACTACCAGTCGCATCTTGAAATACACCACCGTGACCTCTGTGATAGATTACTCCCTTGTTGTGATTTGCTTCAATATATTTTAAGTCAGCTGCCTCGTTCTTTACATAGGTTACAGAATATCCTGCACTGTTCAGATCTTGGATTATTGGATTAATTATGGAGGCGGGGCTCCATCCTTGCCATTCTAGCGCATCTGTTATGATCGCTGTTTTCTGTGAAGGTGTGCCTGCTGGATAAACTCGTGACATCGCGCCCCAGGAAGGCATAACCATTTGATTTATCAAGTCCAAATCGAGCAAAATTATCCCGTAGCCATCTGTAAACCATACGGTTATATCGTTGCCTATCAAAGTAGCCCTTCTGACTTCAGGCTGCATGTTGAGCCAATTCGCGAGACTTCTCATGCCATGTTCCGCATTGCCAGAAACAAGAATCTTTTCAGCTTCTTGAAATCCAGCTTCAATAACCTGTTCATGATTTATTTTTGGTTGTCGCGCTTCACTAACCCCTACTAAGCCGGGTACGGCCGCAAACAGCAAAGCAACTGCTATTACTCCCGCTGTCGCCAAAAACTTTTGCTTCATCTTCGCTTTTTGTGAGGATGGAACAACTTATAAAGTTTTCGTGGAACACTCCTCAATAGAGTCTCTCCTCTTTTTTATGCCCAACATCAGAAAAGTTTAATTGCCCCCGTAATATTTCATTAGTAGTAAGGTGAAAAAAATGATGCGTTCCCCTCTGTATGAGCTACAAAAACAGCTAGGTGCCAAATTTACGGAATTTTCTGGATTTGAAATGCCTTTGTATTATTCTTCAATAATCGAAGAGCATTTTGCAGTAAGAAAGAAGTTAGGCTTATTCGATGTTTCACACATGGGAAATGTTTTGGTTGGGGGAGAGAATCCAGAAGAGTTGTTGAGTTTAGTATCGGTAGCAGATGTGAGCAAACTCCATCCTGGAAAGAGCGTTTATACTACATTTTTAAGAGAGGATGGCACAATTATAGATGATCTAATTATCTACATGATAAGCACTAACAATTTCGTTTTTATTCCCAATGCCGGCCAAAACAAAATTGTCGTTCCTTGGCTCTGTGAACACGCAAAAAAAAGAGGGTTGGGTGTTGAAATAAAAGACGTAACCCTCGAGTGGATGATTCTTGCTGTTCAAGGGCCTTCAGCCAACGAGGCGATGCAAAAAATCACAGATTATACTCTCGACAGGATTAAACCATTTGAATGCTCAAACATTACTGTGGCTAACGCCCCAGTACTATGCTCACGCACAGGATACACTGGAGAAGATGGATTTGAACTACAATTTCCAACAAGAAAGAATGGAAAGGTTTTCAGTTCAATTTTTGAGACGGGAAAAGAATATAACGTTTTGCCCTGCGGTTTAGGTGCAAGAGACTCCCTTCGGTTAGAAAAAGGATTTGCATTGGCTTCGAATGAATTTGCTGGAGGAAGAACCCCTCTTGAAGCGGGTTTATCCTGGACAATCAATTGGGATCATGAATTTATTGGGAAAGGTGCCGTGCTAAAGCAAAAAGAAGAAGGAAATTATGAGCGGACGGTTTATCTGAAATGCAAAGAAAGATGTGTGCCGAGAAGAAGGTGCGAAGTGATTGATAACAAAAAGAACATTGGCAAGGTATCATCTGGCGGTCTCTCTCCCTGTTTAAAAAAGGGTATTGCTGTAGCTCATGTTAAGCATGAATCCAGAGAAATTGGTAAAATAGTGAGCATTTTAATTCATAAAAAAGAATATGAAGCGGAAATGATAAGACCTCCATTCATAAAAAAGGGGGAGTGTTGAGCCTTCTTTTCGGCAGATTGGTTATATCGTGCTCTTTCTCTCTCTAATCCTGGAATATTCAAAACTCCTTTAATCATACACTCTTATCACTCTAATACAATGGGCACAGCCGTGACCGCCCATTGTTGGCCCAGTTTCAATGCCTCTGCACACAGTTCTAGAACCATAAGTCTCTACATCATAAGCTCTCTCCATATGATAGTGCCCTGCAAACCAATAGCCAATTTTATTTTGAAAATTCGCCATCCAGCGGGTAATAGTATCATATTCGCTAAAAGAAAAGCTCATCTGACCCCAGGGTGCATCAAGCTTTGTTGGAGGAAAGTGGGTTATTATAACCAGATGATCATCTTTGTAATTATTTGCGGTACCCGCAATGTGATTCTTCAACCAAGGCCACGTGCCCTGAACCTTGGCGCTATCAAACAGATCCGCTCCCCCATGCACACCTCTGTATCCACTTGGTGCGTGATCTCTGGTGCCGAAATCTGCAAAAACGAAATGCCAAGAAGGGTTACCATAATCAAATGAAAAGCATTGAAAGAAACTGTAGCATCCCGCATCCTCGATAACATTGCCGTTTTCATCTATTTTATCAGCTTCGCCATTCCAGGTTGGAACGGCTCTCAAACCATCGTTCCAATTCATAAAAGAATATCTCAAGTTAGCAAATGTATTGCTAAACAGATCTTTCCAAATCTCATCCCCTCGTGCATGCTTTGCTTCAATACCTTCGCCATCGCTTTTCTTGGATGGGCCAGAATAAGGCCACATATCATGATTTCCTATGATAGGAACATAAGGAATAGCCAATGTGTCCAAGATTTCTTTTCCTTTCCTGAGCTCCGATTTTTCTCCGCTATCAGCCAAATCCCCGCCAAAGATAACAAATTTTATGTTTTCTTTTACGTGGTTACAGTTTATCCAGCCAACAGCTTCTCTTAGATATGCTCCGTTCGTACCATCTATACCAGAAGCTCCATCATCCCACCCAATTCCATCGAACTCTGGGATGCCACCGCCCACATGTGAATCGGTAATGACGGCGAAAGCCCATTGAAAATTCCCAGAGCCCATGGTTTCGCTATAATCTACATTTGATGGGTTTCCTGCTCCTATGAACCCTAAAAAATTGGGTAGAGTTATAAGTAGCAGTAACACAATTGTTATTGAAAAAAACTGATTACGTTTCATGTTGTTGGTTTCTAGAGATGGAACAACATATAAAACTATTGTGAATTGCACTGGTTTCTAAAAAATTTTAGCACTTGGCCGTTCGTAAAAAGCGAAAGGCCTAATCTCAAATCTTTACAAAAAACTGCAAAATTGCATCTGATACAGCAAACTCTAACTACTTCTGCAACTTTAGCTTCGGCAAACTGTGACATCCTTCCACCACCAAACCTTTTGGTTTGGAAGGGGACTTCTTG
>DUKC01000044.1 GCA_013329495.1 Thermoplasmata archaeon | reverse complement strand
CAAACGACAGCAAGAACAGGCAAACACAATATTATCCCTCAGCGAAGTACTAAGCGAGACCACACAGGGTGATCTATCAGCAAGAGTAAATACCGAAGAATGGAGTGAAGAGTTTGTTACCATTGGGCTGGCTATAAACACACTAATTGAGAGCTTAGAATATAATGTTGCTGAGTTCAAGAATGCAATCGATAGGTTCAATAAAATAAAGGAAGTGTCCACTACCCTTTTAGCAGAAAGAGATTTGAAGAAAGTATTCGAGAAAATCATAGAGAGCGCATGTAAACTAACAGATTCCGAGTTGGGCTGGCTATTGTTAGCTGATGAGAAGAAGGAGTACTATACAGTCAAAGCAGTCTACGGAAGAGCTCAAGAAATGAAAGATTATCAAATGAGGCTCGATGGTTGTGTGGTGGGAAAATGTATAATCAATAGAGAAAGCATAATTGCTGGCAACTATACTCTAAAGCCTGGTAAGAATATAATACCGGCAAAGGTAATTAAAGAAGGGAAGGTCAGAGATTCGGAAACAGTAATAGATTATACTGTGGCGACGGAACTTAAGATAGGTACTGTATTAGGTATTCCGATCATAGCAGATGGCGAGCCAATAGGTACGGTAACTTGTTACAATAAAGGTGGAGTAAAACTGGGTGAAAAGGTAGACGTTCAGCCGCAATATACCCAAGACGATGTAGAAATGGTGAATTTACTTTCGGTATATGCTGGGATTGGCATCGCAACTACTTCTTATATTGATGAATTACGAAAGCGCGAAGCCACCATAAGCTAAAAATAGAATCCAATAGAATCCAAATCAAGCTTCTATTCTAATAGAAAAAGAAAACTTTACAGTACTCTGCTTTCACCTTCTGACTCAACTCTCCTCTAATATTCCAACAAGGGGAAACTTTTTAAGTAGATCTGGTCCATGTGGGGCCTCCTTGATGCTATCTGTCAAATCTTGACCTGCATTGTGTGTTGCCTGATGTTCTCCCTTTCTCCATAAAACACTCTTTGATACGTCGTACACCTCCCCTTCGCAGGCTACATACGCGGGTGCTCCATCTTTTCCGTTGTATCTGGCAAGTTCTTTTCTTGTAAATTTCTTCATCGATTCTCTCCAGTTGTGTTTTACTAAAGTATATAAAGAAAAAGAAAAAAGAAGGAGTCACTCCTTCTCTATGTGCCTGAACTTTCTTGTGTACGGACTTTCTCCAGGGAACCTTCTTTTGAAGTGACCGCTTGGTCCAATCCCAAGTAGTTCTTCGAACCATGCTTCGTGCTCCACTTCTTCGTGTAAAATAGCTAGTGAAAGATCGTATGTAATGGGGTCCTTACCAAAGGTAAATTTACAGAGATCATGATATACTCTTTCAGCACAACGTTCTGCATCAAGAAGCACCTTCAGTATGGACTTTGCACTTCTATCCTTTGGCAAGTAAGGGCTTCCGCATGCCGTGTCTTCTTCGAGCTCTCTTAATGTGGGATAGAACTCGCCACCTAATTCATATATCCTCTGTACCAATATCTCAAAGTGACATCTGTCTTCAAGCCTGGCATCCTCAGTTATCTCCTTAAAACTTTCAGCATCTGGTCCTGCTAAATTATATCTTAACAGGGTATAATAATAGTATGTGAGCAGCTCCGCAGCTCCTGCCTTTCTAAGCTTTTTTATCAAAACGTCCATATCTATTCCCTCTTTTTCTATTATCTCTCTTTCGTTTTTTGACACAATAACCACCTTAAATAAACATCTACCTATAGTTTAAAAATTTTTGCATTCCTCTTATTTCTACTGTTTTTAAATTCCAAAGAGCTTGTTTTGAGGGTGTGTTGTACTACTGGTATGAGCTTTTATTTTGTTCCCTTAGAAAAGGGTTCAGCATCAAGCCTATTTTCAAAGTGAGCGAGGCTGCTGAATGAGCGCAAAATTAAATAGCCATCTTCGCTCTCATATTCATCATGGAACCTAAGATGTGCGAACCTCAAACCGAAAAAGAATTTGAAAAGTATTATGAGTTAAGATGGAAAATGCTAAGGAAACCCTGGAACCAGCCTAAAGGAAGCGAGAAAGATGAGCGTGAAGGAGAGAGCACCCACATTATGGCTCGCACAGATGACAAAGTTGTCGGCGTTGGAAGAGTTCATTTCAATTCAATAGCAGAGGCGCAAGTGAGGTACATGGCGGTTGAAGAGGGTTATCAAGGTGGTGGTATCGGAGGATTGATTCTAAAAGCACTTGAAGGAAGGGTAGAGAAAAAAGGGGTAAAATACATTGTTTTAGATGCAAGGGAAAACGCAGTTGGTTTTTACAAAAAACACGGTTACAGGATTATTGCAAAATCTTACCTTCTGTTTGGCTGTATCCAGCATTGGAAAATGAGAAAAGACCTCTGACCTTTTCCACTCAAGTTTTTTTGTTTTTTGCAGCAATATTGATAAAAGAAAGAAGTTACAAACTTTGCTAACTTTTGAATATCTTTGGAATCCTCTTGATAAAGGACCAGTGCAAGATAAGGTGCACTATGGCGAGAATTATAAAGGCTAAACCAGAGAAGTGGTGGACCTCTCTCCAGCTATGACGCGGCATTCCTAGGAAAAATTGATGATCAAGCACTTCCCTCCCACCCTGAAAACCAGTTCCTTCGGGTAAGACCTGCCACAATACAATACCTGAAAAAGCAGAAATCAAAAGCAGAATAAAAATAAAAATGTCCACCAATGCATTCAATTTAGATCTTTTCATGTTATCCTTCTAGTTTTTTGAGGGATGCCCTGATAAATGCAGGCAGATCTCTCGGATCTCGACTGGAAACCAAATTCCCATCAACCACCACCTCTTGATCGACAAATTTGGCTCCGGCATTTTTGATGTCCTGCATGATCGATTTGTAGCCAGTTATCTTGCGCCCTTTAACTGCCTGCGCCGTGATCAATAGTTGAGGGCCATGGCAAATGGAAAAAATGGGCTTGCCACTTTCAGCAAATTCTTTTACAAAATTGACGGCATTCTCATCGACTCTTAATCTGTCAGGAGAATAACCTCCAGGAATCAGAAGGGCATCGAAATCTTTTGCAGACACTTGTGCTACTGATTTATCAATTTTTACTGGAGTTCCCTCTTTCTTCCCTCTTACCGTTTTTCCCTCTGTTAATCCCACGTGAATCAACTCGTGTCCTACTTTTCTGAAAGCATCCGCTGGCTTGATGTACTCCACATCTTCAAACATATCTGTTATTATTACGGCAATTTCACTCATATTGAACTCCCTGTATTTCTAATGCATAGCCCTTTTTTAATTTATTTATCAAAGCGCCCTCATCAATCCTTTCTCTTAATTGCATCTTTTAAAACACTAACTGGAAACCCATGCTGCCTAACAGTTCTAATTCAAATTACCAAAATAAAATAGAATAAAAAATAAAATAGAATAAATAATCTCCACTGTTGCCTGCCAAAACAACCATGGTCAGATTTTGCTTTTGTCTATAAAAGAGAAAAAAACCTTTCCAGGTCTTCCTTACCTTTCACTACTAGTATCTTCTTGTTGGTCGATGCTTCTGGTAACATTCCCTGCAGTAAACAGGTCTGTTTCCATCCGGCTTAAACGGAACTTGATCTTCTTTACCGCAGTCTGCACATTTTATAGTGTACATTTCTTTGGCTGGGCGATCAAAGTCCTGTCTTTTTCTTCCGAACTTATTCTCTTCGCTCATTTAACGCTCCTTGTCTTTATTTTTGGGCTCTCCTCTTTTACAGAGAACCTCTGTTTACGTAAAGTGATACGGGTATATAATGGTATGCATAGGAGCTCAGCCTTTTCCAATAGCCAGAGGGCTTGACAAAATCATATTCTCTGTCCAATCGTTGTTGTCTTGCTCTCACTCAGTTGGCAGGTGGCTTCACGTGCCCGGCTTTTGAAAAATTTATCTGGCACATCCCGCAAAACACTGCTTATCTCCCCTCAGTGAGCAAGAAATTCTCATCTCCCAAAGAAGAGAGCATGTCAACCGGCAGCCGATGTGTCCAAGTGTTTGAGCTTGCTGAGGTCAATTCAGTCAAGTTTCAGGTGCGCAATCAAAGACGGGTAGGAAACTTAAAAGGATTCAGCCCTGCAATAGCCATCTATGCTGGACAAGAAGGGGTGGTGATACCCAACTCATTCACAAGCATGAACGGTGCGAGCACCGGCACTTCGGCATCCCACCATCTTACCCAATATCTTTCTTTTGAAATCGAACAAATGTTGCTGAGCAAGGACGGTAAGGAGTCGCTAATTCTTATCCCCTTGAGAGGTTTTTTTATCTCTCCGCTTTCAATCAAAAAGGCGGCATCTCTGCCAACAGAAGAAAACGTGCCCTCTCTGTAATTTTGATAGCGAGTATACCAATTATTAGTGATGTAAATCCCTTTGGATACTTTTTTGAGCAAACTCTTTTCTGTTTCAGTTCCCGGAGCTATCACTAGATTAGTGGGCTCCGGAACCACCCAGCCTGCATTTCCCGTAGACTCCGTGTTAAATCTTTTTGCTGTCGTGAGGTTGTGGAGGTATGAGCTAAGAACTCCTTTCGAAATAATCCTGGTTTGTCTGGTTGGCGTTCCTTCCCAATCAAAAGGGCTAGATGCCAGTCCGTAAGGCACATTTCCCCAATCAAAAAGATTTAATCCCTCCATCGAAATCTTATTTCCTAGTTTTCCGGCTAAGAAAGAAATCCCCGCATCCACATAATAAGCCGAAGCAAACATTCCAACCTCTCCAAAGAGATTAGCGACAACTGGAGGGGCCAGCAAAACCTCCCATTTGCCCGGATCAACATTTACAGGTTTTTCAGCCATCTTTGCCTCTCTGCAGGCTTTTCTGGTTGCTCCCAAATAGTCAAATTTGTCAAAAGCGGTTGACACAGCAATTCCCTGCCCACTTGCCTCTTTGTCTGCAAAAGCTCTCAAATTAAGCTCAATTTCGCTCCTCTTGTAGCATCCTTCTTGTCCCTGAGAAGTACACATAGCATCCTCAGATTCGACTAAGGTCAGGGTTCCTGCAATGCTATCGACTTTTTCTCCATCGGCATTATTGATAATATCTCTCATAATTTCAAAGTGGTTCAATTCTCCAACTCTCTTATCGAATAATCCATCTATCACCCTGTATTTTTCTATCTTAGTGGGCAAGGCCGCATAAATCGCCAACGGGTCAGTAACTTTCAGAAGATTCGGCAGTCTTTTCAATTCCTTACAAATCTCATCCGAGTCATGAATCGTAAAATGAGCGACAACCTTTCTACCTTCTTTTCCCGCGTTCAGCGAAACCTCAGAGGAGTCAAAACTATCATTAAGAGCCACTCCCTTATCACTAAATCTTGAAAGAGTTCCTCTACTTCTTCGAACTATCACTAGGGTGTCCTCAAAACCTAACCTTTCACCCTCTTTTACGATTCTTTCGGCCAAGTTCAACACTTTCTATCCCCTCCTACTCTGACTCCTGAAAATCTGAGAGATGGACCACCCATAAAAACAGGTATTGCCTGAAGAGGGTCGCCTTTTCCGCAAGTTGCGGCATGAAATTCCAAGTCATTCCCTCTGGCATCCAACCTCTTATGCAACTCGAAGGTGCTTATCTCAAGAACTGGTAGTTTGATAGGATCCCGTATCTCTCCCTTTTCTATTTGATACGCTTCCAGTCCGACATACCTCTGGTTTATCCTCTTATCATCTATGTTCCACTCCATGAAATTTTTCATATAAATCCCATGAGCGACCCCCTCGATAAGCTCTTCGAAGCTCCAATTACCTGCGGGAAAATAGGTGTTTGCCATCCTAACCAGTGGTTCCACAGAATAAAGGCTCGCTCTGGCAGCACCGTTGCTACCGGTCCTAAAATTTTTGCCAGTCTCCCTGTTCTGCAAAAACTCATTTATCCTTCCTTCACTTACGATGACTCTTTTTCTCGCCTTCACTCCCTCGTCATCAAACAGGTAGAATCCATAAGAACCGGGCAGGATTGGATCATCAACTACGGTTGAGCTTTCGCTTCCTATCCGCTTTCCGATCCAGTCTGGTTTCATGTATGATCCTCCTGCTTGGGCCATTTCTCTGCCAAGAATCCGGTCAGCCTCCGCGGGATGACCTATGGATTCGTGAGCGATTATTCCCGCGACCTCTGGGCCAACTACCAGATCCATCGAAGCGGTTTGATTCCTCTTTCCTTTCACCAGATTTTTTTCCAAACTCTTTGCTTCCCTCTCGACCTTTTCCAGCAACTTCCATCTCTCTACGGCTTTCCAGCCATCCGAAGCTCCCAACTGAAAGGATCTTTCTATCGTGCCTTTCAGTGGGTGATATGCGCCGCAAAGAAAATGAAACGACGCTCTAGGTACGCAGCAACGAATCTGCGATCCTTCTGAGTTCAAATAAAGTTTTCTGGTCTTCTGATAAGAGAGAGTAAACATTCTTGATGGAAATTTTGCATTCTTTGCGGACTGAACTACTCTTAAATCGAGTTCTTTCAGTAGGGAAGTAATTGATTTTGGGCTGACATTTTCAAATGGTCGTTTTTCCCTTACACTAAAGTCCGCCTTTTCCTCCTTACCATTTGCAAATTCTATTTTTTCTTTTGTCAATAAACTTGCCGCTCTCGCTCCTTTTACAGCCATCTCTGCTGCTTCTATCACCCGGTTCCTTTCCAACGCGTTTGTAGAGGCAAATCCGAGAGCCCCTCCAGCAATAACTCTTATCGAGATGCCCCTTATCTTTTCAATCTCGGGTTGTTCAATGCTTCCGTTTTTGATGCTGATTGAGAAAGAATCATCTGATTGAATTCTCGCTTCCGCCCAACTCGCTCCAAAAGAAACAGCTTTGTTTATCGCCAGTTCAGCAATCTCTTCGTACATAGGCCATCCCAAGTATAAATAGATCCAGCATATATGAAATTTTTGATGGTTGAACCCCCTTTTCTAGCGGTACATTAAAAAAACAAATGACATGGGATTTTTACAAATGGCAAACACTCCCAATGTGATTACAGACCCCTTATTTTGCTTTGTGCCGATTTTTTGTCAATATCCTCAAAAATGTCAACTTTTTGTAAGTAAAACTTATCTTTTTTTTAAATAAGGCCGAAAGTAATATAAAATAAGAGCAAATTATTAACATCAAATGAAAAACCTTGAAAGATTATTTTCTCAAACAGCCAAGGCAATCAGGTCTTCAGAAATAAGGGACTTGCTGAAACTGGTCGCTAAACCCAACATCATTTCCTTCGCAGGTGGAATGCCTGATCCCTCCTCCTTTCCAAAATCCGAGCTAGTCAAGATAGCTGAATACGTAGCCACAGAAAAAACAGAACTAGCTTTTCAATACGGTCCAACCGAAGGGATGCCCCAGATGCTCGAATTTCTTTCCCAAAAATTCAAGAGCCAAGGAATCGATGCAGCTGTAAATACCTTGCTCATCACTTCTGGCTCTCAGCAAGCGCTTGACATTATTGGCAAAATCTTTCTGGATCCCCGCGATCTTGTCATGACTGAAGAGCCGGCCTACCTTGGCGCTCTCAACGCTTTCCGTCAGTATAGATGCAATTTTGTCCCGATCGCTTGCGACTCTGAGGGATTACAGGTAGATGTTGCGTCTGAGCAGTTGAAAAAACTCGATAGAGGAGGCGGCAGTTTACCAAAGCTTATCTACACGAATCCAACATTCCAAAACCCAACCGGATCAGTCATGCCAGTCTCAAGGAGAAAGAAGCTTGTGGATCTTGCTTGTGAGTATGATATTTTTGTGGTCGAAGACGATCCTTACAGCAGGATATACTTTGAAGAAGAGCCCCCACCCTCGATTAAGTCCTTTGACAAAGAAGGTCACGTTATATTCCTGTCCACCTACTCAAAGATTCTTTCGCCCGGTATTAGATTGGCTTACCTCTGTGCGCAGCCTGAACTGATCAAGAAAATGGCAATTGCGAAGCAGGCCTTGGACCTCTGTACCTCCTCTCTATCCCAAATCCTAGGATACGAATACGAGAAAAGGAGCTATGAAGAGAAAAAGATCCGTGAAATAAGGGAAAACTACAAACGAAAAGCAGAACTTATGATTTCATGCATGGAAGAGAATTTCCCCGATGGCTGCGAGTGGACCAAACCAAAGGGAGGAATGTTTACCTGGGTAAAAGTGCCTTCCCCGCTAAACACAAAAGAAATGTTACCTAAAGCAATTGAGAAAGGAGTTGCCTATGTTGTCGGGACTGCATTCTATGCAAACGGAGGAGGAGAGCAAGGCATGAGGCTGAACTTCTCATACCCCACACATGAGGAAATCAAGAAAGGAATAAAAAGACTTTCAGAGATAATAAGAGACCAAATTTAGTCGTTGTAGTGAATTTTTTTTGAATCACCCTCTTAGTTAGAGTCAAAGATTAGATTAAGAAAAGTAAGGAAGATCTTCAACAATTTTTTTTTGAGGGAATCAAAGTCAGAAAAAAGGAAGGCAAGAGAAGAAAGCAGTCAAAAGATACTTTAGAGGCTCAGAGCTAAGGATGGGGATGCAAGGCACATAACCGCAGCAAAAGCCGCAAATGAGCTGTAGAATTCCGGCCCAGCCACAAATAATCCACCAGATTGTAGGGAAGGCACAACACAAAGAACCCATCAAATCCCCTACGGCATACCACTCCCCAAATTCACCTATCTCTTCTATAAACGGAGACGACAGACAAATTGGATATGAGCAAAAGGATAAACAGCAGGAACACCAAAGCGGGAAACAGATGAGATCCATTGCCAAGCTGCAACACCATCCTGGTATTCCCGGCATGCAACAATAACAACAGAGAGACCCTCCGATGGGAAAACAAGAAGCCATCAGCCGGGTAATCGAGGAGACCGGTACCCTATACCCCCACCAACTTAACCAGGAGATTTGCAACCTCCGGGAATGCCTCGCCAATTCCAAGTGCGGCGTTCCAGATTTTGATGATAAACCGATTGTTTAGGAAGCCCGCTCCAAATCCTTTAAGATTTTCCTCGTACTGGATCTCTTTCAGGGTCGCCGGGTTTTTGATTATCTTTCCATATTCACCCCATCCTGGTTTTGGTGTTCCATCGGCCTCCACCAGTCCGAAATGCTTCTCTTGCTCAGGAAAGTCTGTCGGATCGTCCTTGTAGGCGAACCAGAAAATTCCCTTGGCTTTGCCTTCTATCGCCCCCTTGATCTCGTACCTCAAAGCCTCAACCTGTCTTTCCTCCTGATCGTAACTGCTGTGAAATCCCAGCTCCGTAAATATAACCTCCGGCTTGAAATTGCGGGCAACTTCGCATTCATACTTCATGTTACTTATTGCCTGATCCTTCCACTTGCTCAGGGGGATTTGCTTGGTCAAGGAAGCAAGCCTTCCAAATTCCCAGATACCAAATGGATAGTCCTGCAGCCCGACGACATCATAATCCACCTTCCACTTGTTGGTTACTTTATCCAGATACTCTACCCAGCCTGGAATCGTGCTGCACACACTCACTATAAGTTTCGCATCCGGGTCCGCTCGTCTAACCGCCCTGCAGCCTTTTTCGAGAATCCGCCTTACCTTTTCTTCACTCCAATCCCCCTGCCTCCATCCCACTATTTTGTGTGCCTTGACGTTGTTCGCTTCGTTTTCAACCACCCAAAACCCTATCTTCCCTTTGTAACGGCTCACTGTTGCGTATACGTATTTACTCAATTCTTCCGGATAACTTTCATCCTCTATATCTATCCAATCTGGAACGAGGTCCCTTTCTTTCCCGATCCCGTTGTAACCATTGCCCAGTCTGCCCAGCACCTCCAAGCCGGCTCTGTTCGCCTCATCGAGAACCCAGTCATAATAGGTAAAGTCAAACTCGCCAGGTCTGGGCTCTATCTTTTTCCATATAAAATCCACAGCAATCCAATTTATGCCGTTGCTTTTTATAAAACTCAAATCTTCTGAAGTGAGCACTCGGTTGGGCAGATGCCCCGCTTCTATCCCCCATTGAAATTCTTCTCTCGGCGGAACCTCTTTAATTTCCTCCGGTGCCACTCCCTCCTCTTTCTCAACTTCGACGCAACCTATCCCCATAAAAAGCATCACTACGATCACCGTGCCAGTTATTATTACTTTCCTTGATGTTCTCGACATCTTATGGTATTCCTATAATTTTCAGTATTTAAATAACTTCCCTGAAGCAAAAGTTGTTGGGCGCCCCTCCATCTTCAGCAACAAGTCTAAATAGAAGTGATGCCCGGGTTCGATTGGTGAACTAGAATGGAACAGGTCACCTTTTGGCGCCTTTAAAAGACAAAGGGAAATTATTAAAAGCCAGCATAAATTATCTTAAAGGAGAGGGCTGGTGGTCTAGGGGTTAGGACGTCACCCTTACAAGGTGAAGATCAGCGGTTCAATTCCGCTCCAGCCCATCTCAAAAGTTAAAAGCAAAACTCAAAACATTCCATTCTGCGCAATCAAACTTTATCTCGAGTTTTTGCCTTCTCGCTGGATACTTTTTCGCCACTATGAAGCATCGTTTCAATCTTTGATACAACCCCTGGTTCGTTAGTTCTTCTATGGCTCGTGAGCCTTGCTGGGGGCACACACTACAAATCACAAAATAACAAAAAACAACAAAGAGCATACAGTCAAATTATCAAAATTGCCGCGGCAATCACCGTGGTCCACAAACCGTCTTTGTTTCCCTTTGCCGATTGGCACATATGGGTGGTTTTGAATATCCTCCCGCTTGCCCTGTATATCTGCCTTCTTTCGTCCCATGCCGTCTCCGGGTCGAACACTATTCCCAGTGTGGTTGCGAGCATTGTTGCTGCCAGGTCCTCCGCATAATCCCCGGATCTCTTAGCTGTCTCGCCAAACGCACTATGCTCCGAAAGATACCCGTAACTCTCACCTCCTTTTGGTATGGCAAGGCCTATCGCAGCAGATATTAAGCGGTTCGGCTCATCTGTTTGATTTTTTGCCAGGATGCTGTAGACTATCTGTCCCGGTTTGAGAAGATTCAGCCCTTCATCTCTTGATAGGGTTTTGCAACCTGTAGGAAGAATGCTGGAAACACTGACAATGTTATATTTTTCTATTCCAGCCATTCTGAGGGATGCCTCAAAAGATGCCAGCTTGTCCTTATGCACCCCAATACCCTTTGTAAAAAATACTTTTGTTGGTATCATTTCATCACCTCCGCCAATACCTTATCGTAATTCTTTGGTGAACGTTTTTTCCAGTTGCCCCTGTGATAAGCATAGCTGGCAATCAGCAGAAAGGCTATCGTTGCTTCGCAGAACACCATCTGTTCAAAGCCACGATCCACCTTGCCCCAAGAGTACCCCTCTTTTATTATAGAACCTGACAACCCTCCATCTCTTTCATCAGCAAGAGTGATTTGAATTGCGTACTTGTGCATGTTGGCCCTATCGCCAAGAATATCTGTAGCTATCGTAACGTCCTGCGCAAAGTTTTTTGGTACACCCCATCCAACCATTACCAAACCTGTATCTTTTGCCCTGGCCTTTACTTTCGTTAATTCCAAAAAGTTCCTTACGCTGTCTATTGCCACTTTGGGTTTGTCCCCTCTCTCACGTTGATGGTAGACCAGGCCAAAGCCCGCGCTGCAGTCCGAGAAGGCTGGGACGAAAATCGGGACACCTTTTTTATAACATTCCAAGACAACCGATTTAGGATTTTTCTTTTCATCTGACAAATACTTTCCCATCTCCCAGATAAACTCCCTTGAAGAATACGGGCGGGGTGGCAGATAATCCGCTATTTTTGCAACTACCATACCACATTCTCTTAGCTGGTTTTCATCAATAAAAGTGTCGTATATCCTATCTATCCCCATCTTGTTGAGCATTTCGTCATTAACAAGGGGCGATCTTCTACAATGCCTGAATCCCAGAGCTTCAAAAAAATCCGGGTCAACAACTATCGCTCCGGTTGACACGATAACATCAACCATGTTGTTTTGTACCATCTCACTAACAACTTTTTTCAAACCGGCACTAAAGAGAGAGCCTGAAAGACAGAGTATAATTGTACAGTTGCTATCTGATATCATCCTGTCATATATCTTTGCTGCTGCTACGAGATTCCTCGCTTGAAAGGCCATGCCTTCGAAGGCGTCAATTATAGGGGTCGAATCAAAGCTCTTAATGTCTGCATGTTTCACTTCTTCATTCATCAAGTTCTCTTTCTTCATTCTTTTCTCTCCAATTATATGCCCAATGCTAAATCAAATTTTTAGTTAAAAAGATAACGCAAGCTGCCCAAAGAAAAAGGGAGGATACTCTTAGTTCTAACTCGCCTTTTAAAACATCCTTGGGACAAGAAACGGTTTGATAAGGAGCTTGCACTTTAAGGGCTATTCCATCAACCATCCGAATCCAACCTTTTCATGCAGCTTTATTCTAACAAGTATGTTTCAAGAAACAAAACTACCGCTTGGTTATGATAATCTCTGTTAGTTTTCTTATGAAAGCCATGCCCCTCATCTTTCGCAAGCATATACCAGACCTCTCCACCATTTTTTCTGATGACCTCCATGACCTGTTCTGCCTCACTAGCTGGGACCCTCGGGTCATTCAATCCCTGCGCAATAAGCATGGGCTTGACAATCTTTTGCGCGTTGTTTGTGGGAGAGATGCTTTCCAGAAAGGCACGCATCTCAGGGTCTCTTTCGTCTCCGTACTCCACCCGGCGAAGATCACGACGGTAATCTTCTGTGTTTTCCAAAAATGTGACAAAATTACTGATGCCAACAATCTCAATTCCAGCACTTAGCCTCTCATTGTAATGTGTCATCGAGGCAAGGACCATATATCCTCCATAAGAGCCACCCATGACCACGATCCTTTCAGGGTCAAGCTCGTCCTGCCTTTCAATCCAATTGAGAAGCGCTCCAATGTCTTTCACCGAATCCTCCCTCTTATATCCATTATCTAGCTCGAGGTATGTTTTTCCGTATCCGGAACGAACCCCTCACGTTTGGTGCCAAGATTGCAATTCCTAGCTCGTTTAGGTAATAGGCAAAGGTTGATGAAAAATAGGGAATATACTGGCTCTCAGGTCCGCCGTGAATATAGATAATAACGGGGTAGGGTCCATCTCCATGATTGTTCGGTTTAAAGAATTCGATCCGGATTTGGCTGGTTTTTGCACATACATGATCCCTAGAAGACTTCTATCTACATCCGACCTAGCCTCCTCGCCTATATACGCCTGACCGCTTACTTTGCCGACCCCAAAGGCCCAGAGCAGGGGTAGTTCCTGTCCACGCTCTGAGCGCATCAAGCATCCCTCAAAACCCGCCAACTTTAGATTATAGGTAATTGGCAAACTGTATATGAAAAGAGCAATCCCCCATAGTTAATAAGGAAGCTGAAGAATCGCATAGAAAACAAGAATCAAAACAAGCCTAAGGGTTCACGACAAAGAAAGGAAAACATCTATCTCCCTCTTTTTATGGTGAACCCCTCTGTTGTTTCAGGAGTTCTCTCGGTGCCGTTCCGTTTTCCATGCAGAAGCGTTCCAGCCTTTGGTGGCAAACTTCAGTTATTAATATCTTTGAATCCTACGCCGCATTTCATACCTCCCTATGTTTCCACCCACCCCTACAAATGGGCGTAGTTTTTGCTTTTTTGTGTGGCCAATAATTGGTCTCACGTGGTAAAAACAGCTGAGGTTTTGGACCAAGATGCAAACGGGCCTGTCGGGATTTGAACCCGAGTTAGAGGCTCCGGAGGCCTCAGTGATATCCAGCTACACTACAGACCCTTTTTATTTTAGAAGGCCGTCACTCGTTTCTATCTTTTTCTTCACTATGTCACTCTCGTCGTATATTTCTCCAACCATCTCTTCTATTACATCTTCCAAAGTCACAATCCCTGTGACTTTGTCATCATCTTTTGTTACTACTGCTATTTGGATACGTTTTTCCTGAAATTCTTGCAAAAGATCATCTAGGCGCGTCGATTCCGGGACAAAGTACGGTCGACGCATGATCTCCCTAACTTCGCCTTCTTGAATTCCACCATTAACCTTGTTAAGCAAATCTTTGGTGTATAGTATTCCTACAACTTTTTTTGTACCCCTCTCATAGACTGGGATTCTGGAGTAGCCTGAGGAAGTTGCTAAATCGAATGCATCTCTGAATTTCACATCGACCTTGATGCTAACAATTAGGGCCTTTGGAACCATTATCTCCTTTACTAGAGTGTCCCCCAACTTGAACACTTTATGAATCATTTCTTTTTCCTCGGGTTCTATGGCTCCACTTTCTTCTCCTAAATCGACCACCGCCTTGATCTCCTCCTCTGTAACTTGCGGCTGAAGATTAGCTTTTCCTTTGGTAAAGAGACCTGCAAACATGATTAGCAATTTGCATATGGGATAAAACACGATGCTAATGTACCAAACGGGTTTCACGACTTTCAATGCAAACTTGTCAGCATTCCTTAATCCTATGCTCTTCGGCAAAATTTCGCCAAATGTGAGTATTGCAAAAGTCATCACACCGGTTGCTATCGCCATACCATAAGAACCAAATCTCAAGATTGCAAGATGCGTTGCTATTGCAGATGCAGCCACATTCACCAGATTATTCCCCAGAAGCATGGTAGACAACAAACGATCTGGTGCAGCAAGTAACTTTTTGAGTTTCGGCTCTTTTAGATGTCTTCCTCCAGTCCTGTAGAGGGATATCAAAATCGTTTCGCTGCCTGAAAAAAAAGCAGAACACACAATCAATAATATCAAAACAATAATATAACCTAACGTATGCATTTCATCAACTTACAGCTACTTCTGTAGTGCTAACCTTCGAGTCTCCTTGTTTTCGATTAGGTCATATATCTCCCTTTTTCTATATATACTTAACTATCGGAAAAAATTCAATCTGTAAAAATGCAGACGGATGGCATCCAAAAAAGTTGATTTTTACTTTTATTTCTTCTCCTTCTTTTCTTTCTTCAATAATGCTTTGACTAAAATGGCTATCCAACTGGTCCAGATTGAAACTAATATGATCACTACGACTGCTATACCCACGATACTAATAAACAGTATTTTCTCTCGCACCTCGCTCTGCTGGGTCAGGTCTTTTATCTTGCCGTCCTTAAGTTCATACTTATGATCCAATCTTATTTCAAAGCTTATGCCCTTGATAGTTGCCGTTGAATTCTTATTTTTTAGGTTATCGAAGGGATCTGTAAACCTGATTAGCATATCATTTGATTCGAGCAGGGGTTTATCATCCCTAGTTTTTACCTCAACAAGAGGAACCTCATACTCGCCAGTGTCTACAGAATAAAAAAGTTTTTCGTCTCGCTCTCCAAACACATGGGCTTGCTTTACCCATCCCTTAAACTCAAAATCATCTGGGGTTATTTCTCTTAAACTCTGATATCTGTGCAAAGCTATTTCTTCAAGCAAAGCACTCGACCAGCCAAATTGGAAACAGGACGGATCTCCAACTCCCCCAGAACCCCATCCGACCTCACCAGTCAGAGGATCATAGGTTTCGTAAATACCTCCCTTATCTTCCACTAAATCAAGTATTCTCTGACGGAGTTCTTCCGCCTCCTCCTCATATCCATACCTATAGAGAGTGGTCAATGCACTATAGAGAGGAATTAACCATATCTGTCCCTGCCAGTATCTCCCATGAGAAGCTGAATCGAAGTTAGGGTCGTTGTAGGCGACAGTTGGTATAGGATACTTCCCCCAAAATTCATCGGGATTTAACAGATGATTTTCGATAACTGATCTAATTCTACTCAAGTTTTGGGTTACCCCGCAATAGGCGGGCCACCAGATCGCAGGGGTAACAACCTCGACTAATTCCTTTTCTTTGCCTAGGTCAAACCATCCCTGTTTGCTTTCACTCCACATTTTTTCGTCTATGAGTTCACTGAGATTTCCCGCTCTTGCTTTCCAGTAAGCTGCATCCTCTTTCAATCCAAGATCTGATGCCCATTGTTCCATCAGTATCATATCCATATAAAGCCAAGAGTTCAGATCAACTGCGTCATAAGAGGTAGGCCAATAACCCATAAGAGCTGAGATATCTCCCGGTAATGAAAAATTTATAGAAGGCAATAATCTCGGTGTGTCGCCCCAACCACTTTCCATCGCATTTCTGTATTCGCAAAGGCCATTTTCATCTCTGTCCCTTGATCCTTCCCAGAAATTGATGTATAGCGCCAAAGAATTGTACATTTCTTCTAAAAATTCTTTTGAGTCGCTTTTTTCCCTCAAATAAATTTCATTGACAGCCAATGATTGGACCGGAGGTTGAGAAGTGAGTAAAAAATATCTAAGAAAAGGAATTTTAAACAAAAATGGTACGCCTAGTGAATCATCTTGGATACTATAAATTTGCCCATTCTCTTTGTTTTGNNCCCTGAATTTGGGTAAGTAAACTCTCCTTTGCTATCTCGCTTCCCCATTCGCTATAACCAATCGCCTGAAATGGAGTGTCCCAACCAAAAAAGAAGTTAAAATGAGGTTTACATGGAACTGAGCACCAGTGGTCCATCCTATTTCTTGGTGCATATAAGTTATTCCTCAAGGCGGCTGCAGAGAGCCAGTAAGCATCCTCATATTCTTCATCGAGATGCGGG
>DUKC01000005.1 GCA_013329495.1 Thermoplasmata archaeon | reverse complement strand
AAAATTTGACAGATTACAGTTTATCCTTACCGTTTTTTCATTAGCCCAGATATATCCTTTTCAGGAATATAAAACTTTCGAAAGACTTTTTTCTATCACTAGAAAATTAGATTGTGCCGTACCCCAGGCACTTTGAACAGTATGCATTATCAAGTGTTGCTCATCCTTGTGATTACAAAAAGACCGGGCGACCTTGCACTTACTTCTTTCTTTTGTAGGTTATTTCTATTTCTTCCAATTTCCCTCTATGTTTTAGGGATTTTACGATGCCCTCCAGCACCGAAGCCATGAGTTCTTTTGGAAATTTGCTTAAGGGCACTTCCTGCTTGTTAATCCTTAGATCAAGCCTTATGTCTGACAAAGACTTACAATCCTTCATCGATGCTTTTCCCTCAACGATTCGCCGGGCCAGTGTTTCACAATCAAGTCCGCACTTGCCGCAGTTCAAACCTGGCAAGTTTTTCAGGACAGTTCTTGCCTGGAGTTCTTTTTTGATAAAAGGAATAATCTTGTCCGGATCCTGTGCAAACTTTTTTGCGTCTATTAATCCTGGAAAACCGTGTTTTTTGTACCCTTCGATGAGAAGGACATCTGGCTCTGCTATCCTCTCTACGTTATCCACTATCTGCTCAAGCGTTATTGGAGCATCGATTGAAAGTGCAATCTCATTTTGTGCGTGACCTATAACTAATTTCGCTCCTGCCTCGCTAAACCTATGTGTGTCCTTTTTGGGTTTGTTGAGAAATTCTTCGTGCGGAAGGTGTTTCAAGCATGCGCACGTGTGCCCTTCTCCTTCAATCGCCTTGATGATCTTTGTGATGGTTTTTGTTTTCCCTGTGTTGGATGGGCCATAAAAATGCAAACAGATCATTTTACCAGAGCGTTACCTCCACCTCTTCCCCTTCTTCTACAACTCCCGCATCCTCAGGAACTTCTATCCACCCATCCGCGTGGGCTGTAGAAGTGATTGCCCCAGCTCCTTTAAAGGCAGGGTATGCGAGGCCGTTGTCGAGCTTTACGGGGAGCAATTGGCGCCTCTTTCCGAACGATTCATATCTTTTAGCCAATCTTGCCTCAACCGTTTTTGGTTCATGCGGAAGGTGGGCGAGTTTTTTTATCACGGGAGAAACGAGCTGATAACTACTCACTACGCAAGAGGTTGGATATCCCGGCAGTCCAAAAATGAGCTTGTCTTTTACCTCTCCAAAGAGCGTGGGCATTCCAGGTCTTATTTTAACTCCATGGAAAAATACGTGTCCCAATTTCGACACCACATCGGGGATAAGGTCCTTTTCCCCCATAGAGGAGCCACCAGTCATTATGAGCAGATCTGCATCGATGGGTGCGTTTTCAATTGCTTTCTCTACCTCTTTTTCATCGTCTTTTACTGGAGGAGAGAGCATCGGGTCTCCCCCACAATTTTTGACCAGAGAGGCGAGAGAGTATGAATTTGTGTCGTAGACCTCTCCTTCCTCTATCTTCTCGTCTATTTTTTTAACCTCGTTTCCGCTTGAGACGATGAACACCCTCGGTTTTTTGTAGACCTCAATCTCCGCTATTCCCAGTGAAGCCAAGCTGCCAACCTTAGGGGGGGTCAAAACCTCTCCTTTCTTCAGAAGCAAGCCACCTTTTTTTATATCTGCTCCTCTCTCGATCAAGTCTCGTTGGGGCAAAACCCGCTCAAAAAGTTCCACAATTGACCCATTTGCCTTTACGTTCTCTAATCTGACCACGGCGTTTGCATTGGGCGGCAACTTGGCTCCGGTGGCTATCTTAACACAAGTGCCAGGTTCCACCTCAATTTCTCCCAGATCTCCCGCGTAAATGGTTCCTTTACATCTCAGCTTGACCCGGTTACTCTTGCTAGCCTTGCCGGTGTCCTCAGCTCTCAACGCGTAACCGTCCATGGCCGACTTGTCGAAAAGAGGGACATCAAACTTCGCTTTCACATCTTCCGTCAGAACCCGACCTGAAGAAAAGAGCAAACCAACTCTCTCTTTCTCTTCCAGCGGCTCTGTGTTGCTGAGTGCAATTTTTTTTGCCTCCTCCAAAGGAATTAATTTAGTAAATCTGCGTTTCATCGGTTTGCCTCCCAAACCAAGTGAGAGAGTTCAGGGATTATTAATTTTTCGCAGGCTAGCTTGCAAGCATTAGGCGAGCCAGGTAAGGCGATCAATATTTTTCTCTTTCCCTCCAAATTGGTCACTCCTCCTAAAGCTCTGCTAAGTATTGCTGGAGAGCCTATCTCTTCGTAACTCAAATGCCTGAATAATTCTCCAAAACCTTGAATCTCTTTAGATAACAAAGGTTTTATGGCTTCGAGAGTTAAATCTTTGGTAGAAATACCAGTACCCCCAGTAGTTATTATAACCTCTGCATCAATCAAAAGTAAAGATTTCACTCCGTTTTTAATATCTTCCAATTTATCTTTAACTATAATCCTTTTGATTAGCTGATGACCCGCTTTTTCCAACGATTCTTCAATTAGCTTTCCCGACTTATCTCTTTCAAAGTCACGAGTGCTTGAAATAGTCAATACGGCAAATTTTACTGATTTTGGTGCTTTGGCTTTATGTTCTTTCCAACTCATAGAAATTGCACAAGGAA
>DUKC01000112.1 GCA_013329495.1 Thermoplasmata archaeon | reverse complement strand
ACTTTAGCCGTGGGAGGAAGTCACTTTTGTGGTCAAACCAACTTATTGGAGGTTGTTGCGTCCAAAATTTTACAATTTTTTTGTAAATAGGTGCAAATTTTATTTATTTGTGTTGTATATATGTTTATGAGCGAACTAAATGATAAAGAAAAAAAAGTTCTTTATCAGCTGGTCAGAAACCCTCTAGCAAGCAGCAGAGAGATGGCAGGAGGGATAGGTCTTAGCCTTTCAACGACAGCAGCCATAAAGAGGAGGTTAAAAAAAGAGGGATACTTCAAAAAGATAAGAATTCCATGCGTTGAAAGTTTTGGCATTGAATTGCTCTCGATAGTCTATACCCAATTTCTTGCCACCAGATCTTTGGAGGAGAGACTCAAGATAGGATCAAAATATGACATAGAGCATCCCAACGTTTTTTGGATAATGTCAGAACAGTCTCAGGGGATGTCTATACAATTTTCCGAGAATCTCTCTGAAGAAAAGAAAAGGATTGAGCAAACGGAAACAGCTTACACAAAATCAAAATTCTTAGAAAAAAGGGGCATGGAAGTGATCTTGTTTCCTTTAGAACTGACTGAATTGATAAATTTCTTTGATTATTCCTTTTTACTAAATCGCATCTACCATATGGATGATAAAATTCCAATAGGTGCAATCAAAACAAAGCCGATAAAGCTGAGTGCAAGCGAAAAAAAGATTTATTTGGACTTGATAAAATATCCTGATTTGTCTGACCAGGAAGTGGCTAAAAAGGCAGGAACGTCTAGATTTACGGTTTTGCGCTCGAGAAAAAACTTCGAGAACAGGATTATGAAAACGAGGAACATGGTTAATCTAGAAAAGTTAAACTTTGGGCTAATTGCCTTGTTTATACTAAAGTTTTCACTCTCGTTGGCTGAAGAAAACATAGAAAGAGCGATAAAGGATCTCTTGTGCCAAGGAGCGATTTTCCTGATAAGAGAACGCATGGACTGTGTAGCCTTGATCCCTTTTGAAACTTTTGACTGCTACAGAGCCTTCATGAATTCTTTTTCTAACAAGTATAAGGAATACCAGTACTTCTCAGCCTTTCCTGAAATTCTGTTGTTTTCTCTAGCGGAAGCAAAATTCCCAAAAAGGCATGTCTATGCACCCCTGATAGAAAAATTATTAAATATAGGGCAGTGACTCTGCCTCTGGCCACAGTCTAGAAGAGTTTGTTCGCCTCGCAGGATTAAGTTTTTAATCAGCTGGAGATATAGATCATTGGATTATCAAACAGATGAGGAAAAAGATGGTTGAGAGTATCACATTCAAGACGAAAGGGAAAACATACCACCTGGAGATAGACAGGATTAATCCTAACGTTCTTACGGCAGGCTCCCCGGGAAGAATTGAAAATTTGATGAAGTACTTAGATGAGGCGGAGTTGATAGAAGGAAAGAGAAAGCACACGGTTGTCCATGGAAAATATAAGGGCGTGCCTGTATCTGGCGTTTCGACCGGCATGGGGCCTGCTTCTGCTGCAATAATTTTGCCTGAAATCATTGAGATGGCAAAAGGCCCGATTGTGATGTTGAGGTTAGGTACGTCGGGAAGTTTACAACCCTGGGTCAAGCTCGGGGATTTGGTTATCTCAGAGGGAGTGGTGAGAGATGAGATAACCACCAATGCGGTGGTTGGATCGGAATATCCGGCTGTTGCCTCGCCGGAATTGCTGCCCATTTTGATAGAAGCCGCACGAGAGCAGGGGTACAAACTCGGAAAAAATTTATGGACAGGCATCACGCACGTGAAGAGTGATTTGTATTTCTGTGAAGCACCCCATTTTTCCCCATCAAAAGAGTTAATGGATGCAAAATTGCTTTCTTATAAAAGGATGGGTGTGCTCGCATCAGCTATGGAATTTTCTGTCTACTGCATACACAGGGATTACTTTGAAGGATGCAGAAACAGGATTCTTGTAGGAAACCTGTTATCGATAATTGCAGCGGCCCCGGAAGCGGGAGCGATCGATGTGAGCAAGGTCAACAAGGAAGAGATAGAGGACAGATTGACAAGGGTTGGACTGGATTCTTTGGTTCTGGCAAACAAAGTTAGAGAGGGGGATGGCAAAATAGATCTTACTCCTGTTATAAGGCAGATGATAGAGATGCCCCCAAGAAGCAAACTATCAAAGGCATTCAAGTAGCCAGCAACCAGACAATTGCCACTTCTAAGCGGGATTGCTAAGGGGTATAGCTACTAACCGACAAATTGAGAGAGCGACAAAACATACCGTTGAGTTCCTTCAGGCTTACCTCTTCAGTGACTTTTTTCTCCTTTCCTTTGCAGTAAGACCGGTTGCGAGCCCTAAAAAAGAGTTGTATGCTTTTATGCTTTCATTGAGTTCTCTGTCACTGGAAGCTTTTTTGGATGAAACTTTTACTTCCAACTCCTTTCCAACCAACCAGGCCTCAACCTCCAGAATGGCGTGCTTGCCAAAATATCGCCCATCTTTTTTTTCATAGCTTTTAAAAGCCTCTTTCATCGCCCTGTCCAAATCGGGCTTGTGCCCTCTCTTTATTTTGTATTTTCCCATTTTTTACACCTTCCTGCTTCTATATCCCTTTAAATCCTCTCTTTGCAAACAGATATCCTACTTTAATGGTGTGAAAAAGCAGACTGTCAAGAGGTGTGATCTCGCCTTCTCCTTTAGTCTCTCTCTTCTCAATGGCGGAAAGCACGTCATCTATGTTGTCCGCATCTGGAACTAGGGTGTATCCCTGGCCTGCATCTGAAACAAAATGTGCGTCACTCCCGCCAGTCATCCCCAAACCAAACTCGCGGGCTGTCTTGTTTGCCTTGGTGTTTTTATATGCGGGACCCCTGCTGTTGAATACTTCGAGTGCTTGAACCTTTCCTTTGATATCTTGTAGAGTTCTTTTCTTCATGCCATTTCTCCATCGAAAAGGATGAGCGACAACTGCAATACCCCCCTCATCTCTTATGAGATCTATTGTCTCTTCAGGAGAAAGCCGTCCCTTGATATCTGTTTTTACTCCGTAAGCAAGCAGATGACCTTCCGATGTTGATATCTCTATTCCGGGAATGATCAGGAAATTTGGCAGCTTAAGCTTTAGAACTTCGAGACTTCCTTTGATTGTATTGTGATCAGTGATTGCCATGCCATTCAGGCCTTTCTTCTGGACTGCTTTTGCCAATTCCAAGACTTCTCCTTCTCCATCCTCCGAATATTTTGAGTGTGTGTGCAAATCGAGCCTCATTTAACCCCCATAATCAAAAATGCTTTTTTGTTTTTCTTCAAAAAGAGTCTCAACCTCGATCTGACTAGCCAGGTCAATTCTCCCGTATTCTCCCCCACCGCCGGGATGAATTGTGACTTTTCTCTGCCTGAAGGCTTCAATTGCTCTCACGACCGCGGGAGTTGTCACCTTAGTCAGCTCGTCGATGCCCGCATCAACTAGCACCCTGACCTCGTTACCAAAAGCCCTTATCAGATTTAGCCATTCATCGTTCACTCTTTTGGTGAAGGGGGATGCCTGCCCAAGCGCAGCCGAAACGATCTCCGCTAGAGGGATTATGTGCAGATAGGGTGGTCGGTAGGATGGATGACACCCAATAGGTAGGTCTGCAAGCTCGGAGATCCTGTCCTTGACTCCTTTCTTTATCCTTCCGCCACATTGGCACCTCCACTTTTTAGAAAGTGCCTCTCTCAGCGAAAAGTGAGTGCGACATGAGATGCAGGCACTCTCGTTATACTTTCCTTCTTCTGGGGGCAGTCCGACGTTTAACGTGCACGTTCTCCCACCCATTCTCAGCAAGGCTTTTTTCACCTCTTCAAAAGTGGCATCCTCGACCTTCAGCCTGTTGAATTCCCTTGCAAGTCTCACGGGATGGGGAGAATGAGCATCCGAATTTGTGAGAAAGGTGAGTCTTGAGAGCTCGGATATCCTGTCAGCATAGTCTGTATCTGCGGACAGCCCCAATTCAATAAAGCTAATATAAGGCGTCAGGTCTCCGTAACAAGCTTTTAGAGAGTTGTGATAAGCATATAATGCTGTCCACGGCGTGAAGATATGAGAAGGGCCAATCAAAGCTCCAACGTCTTTTGCAAATTGGGCAATTTGCTCCCCATTTAGTTTGAGATTTGGTCTCCCGTCTGTTTCAAGATTTGCAGAATGGGGTCTAATTTTTTTTTTAAAATCGGTCAGTGAAGAGAGGTTAGGAAAGTATAACAGATGGTGAACTCTGTTTGAGCCTTCTACTTCTGTTCCTAAGATAAATCTGGTTCCGTTCAATTCTAAGGTACCCTCATCCACAGGGGTACAATGTCTAATCTCATCAAGCCATTTTGAATGAAGACAATCGCCAGTTGAAACCAATTCAACGCCTTTCCTCTTGGACTCTTCAGCAATTCTTTTGATGCTCATTTGCTGGGAGGTGGCTCCAGAAAAGCGGGAGTGCAGATGCAAATCAGAATTTATCAGCATTTCTACCCTATGTAGCTCGGCTCTTCAGGAGGTCTCCTCTTTTTTACGTATTGGGTAGCATCGTGCATCTCTTTTAACTGCTTCAGCGCGGGCTCCATTTGCTTTACCTTTTCATCCAATGCTGTCAGTTTTATGCCAACACCCAATATTTTAGCCATAATCTTAACCACCTCCCTAGCACTCTTGGGATCGGAAACCATATAGCCTGAAGTTTCACCCATCAGGCACGCTCCTTTTATTCCCCTCAATTTTCCCATGCCTGGCAACAGCCCTGCAGCTCCTATTATCGACCCGGGATGGTTTTCAAAATCAACCGAGTGGCGCTTAAGCCTATCTATTAAATCACGATCGGTTGCCGCTCCGATAACCTTGGGATCCTTTACCAGATAACCAACCGAGTATCCGCCCAGCGTGTAGATCACCTTGGTTCCAAAGGACTCGGCCAGATCCAGGATTGCGCTGGTTAACTCATAATGACCTTTTGGGGTAGATGCCTGGCTGTCCCCCGTCAAAAAAATAATATCTTTTTTGCCATGGTAAAAAGACAGCTTATCCTTTACCAATCCAATTGCTCCGCCTTCCTTCACCATCACTTGAGGCGGAAAATCCTTGGAGTAGATGTAGGCAAAAAGTTCTGCTTTTAGTTCTTCGCACAGCTGATCTGCTGCGAGTCTTCCTATGTCTCCGATTCCTGGCAATCCTTCGATCAACAGGGGTTCGGTCAGTTTTGGCCTCTTTCCCACAAACTCAATCTCAACGTCTTTCATCTTACTTGACTCCACTCATTTGCTCCAACTTTCTTCTGTACTTTCCCCACCTATCCTCAGGCGAAAATTTTGGAGGCGCGGCCTGCTCTGTCCTCACTTTGCACTTTGGACAGGTGACTTTAAGTGTGTATTCCCTGCATTTGGGACAACGCTTTAGTTGACGCATTGGCTCACTTTCCTCTTCTTTTGAAGTCCAGCGTTCCGACCTGCTTTGCCTGCTCCTTTGCCTTTGCAATGGCTTCGCTCAGTTCAGCTTCCGCTATTTTGTAGTTGAGCGCGTTTACAGAGATTCGATAGACTGGCGCACTCACGTAACGAACGCTTACCTTCACATCCTCTTCTTCTTTTTCAAGAGATTTGCAGAGTGTTTTTATCTTACTAATTCCATCGGGGGCGTGCGAGACTATGCTCAGGTCCCCTTTTATTGTTACCGACGGAATTTGGATGTTTTGCTTTGCCTCCTCTACAAAGGATTTAACCCATTCTCCTTTAAAATCTTTTTCAAATTCCTCAGGACCCAAAACCGCTGCCTCAAACGCGCTGTACAAACCACCATACTTCTCTATCAATTCGTTCCCAAATGCTTTGTAACAATCTGCCTCTTTTTTGTTGATGGCTTCTGCGACTGACTCGAACAGTTTCCTTGCCCGCTTCAGATCCTTCCATTCCTTGACCGTCTGGTTCTTTTGGTACTTGGTTATGTTTCTCAGAGACAGGTCCACGTAATTCCTCTGTGGATCGACTCCGATAACCTTTCCCACGACCCTTTGGTTCTCCCGGATGTAGTCTCTAATGCTTCTTATCCTCCCAGGGGCAACTTCCCTGAGGTGGACCAGACCCTTGGATTGGGGATACTCGTCCAAGCTGACAAAAGCACCGAAGTTCTTGATTTCCTTTATTCTTCCCACCACAAAGTCTCCTTCTTCTGGGTTTTTGGCTTGCATATCATTTTATTGATAAAGTTACTGCTTATAGTTTTTTTGGCGGGGCAAAGTTAATAAAAATAAACCTAGATCTCTAATTACTCTACTTGATATTTCCTGAAGCAAAAGCAGAGATTCCCCAGAATACGTTGTCGTCGATCCTATTTATCCCGTTGAGTATAAATAGTTAAGCACTCTGTCAGAAAATAATAAAAGAAAAACTTTGAGACTCATGTGGCATATAGCATTCCATCCAAATCCTTTCTAAATACTAATTTTCACTCTATCGCCTCACCAGTAGTACATCTTTACCCCTCTCTTCTTAAGCTGAGGAATGTAAACGTTAGTTGAGGTGGAACTCAATGGATTACCCACTAAATACACCACATCTCCTTTAGAAAGCCCCGAGTTGCTGACCAAAGGCTTTATATCACCTATTTGGTTGCCCCCAAGCCCCAGCCTCTCCAGATTGGTGAGCCTGGAAAGCGCGGAGATGTCGCTTATTTGGTTGCTCGCGGTCCAACGACTCCAGATTGGTGCAGTATTCCAGCCCAGTGAGCTCAGTAATATTTTCCCCGTTGGCACTAAGCCTGGTTAATTTTTCCAGGTCCGCAGCACGAATAGGTCCTGTTGGCTTTCCGATTGCTTCCCTTACTGCTTTTTCAAGATTCCTATCTGGAAAGGTGACTGTAGGTTGTTTTATAATAATTAAGGAAGAAACCACCACTATC
>DUKC01000206.1 GCA_013329495.1 Thermoplasmata archaeon | reverse complement strand
GATTTGGTGATGGGAGGATGTCGCATTAATCCCACGAACTTAAGTTATGACTCCTCCGGTGAAAGCTCTGTTGTTTGCAGTATTGAACCATGCTGGCTGGCCAATAGTTGCATTCGTTCGCTCTCGTTTTAGTGCCGAAAGAGAAATATGAAGGAAGAGAAAATGGCCCGTTTATGCAAGGCAGTTCACTTTGAGAGGTCATTTTTTCAATGCGGAATTATTAGAGTTCAAAGCTCCGATACCGAAGCGGATGCGCTTTGGAACTAACTCAGAGATGTATCCTGCGTTTGCTAAATTTCAATAACTTTAAGTATTGAAAATGCAAATTATGTTATATGCCTTTTTGCCCAAAGTGCGGTGAAGAAGTATCCGCTGAAGATAAAGTCTGCGGGTCCTGCGGACAGCTGTTAATACCCATTCTTGACCTAGAAATTTCTCCAGAGAAAAAATCAACAACTCATAAGGTAGCTGAGAGCGTGGCCTTGATAGTAACCGTATCTGTCCTTCTTGCAGGGATATTTGTTATGATTTTGTACAATGCTGAGATAACCTATCCTTCTCCAGAAACAGGTTCGGGATATTTGCCTAAACCACTCAAACAAAAGTCTGTCAGAAGGCAAATCGATAAAGAATTCCCAGAAGGATACTATAATTTCATTGGTGCCCCCCCCTTCGCATCTAAGAAGAGTCTTGCAACCGTCCTCGGAATGATACGGGAATACAGCAATTTCATAGATCTATATGAGGAAAGTGTGTTTGATTGCTCAGAGATGGCCAGCCTAGCTGAAACCACTCTGGAGCAATATGGATTTGAGACGTGCATCGTAGTGGGGCCATGTCCCTGGAATCCGGAGGAACAGGAGCATGCTTGGTGTCTAGTAAAAGACCCCTCGGATGGCGAATTGTTTCCACTTGAGTGTACGAGTTTGAGAATCCCTCACGAAAATTACTATAGTTACTTTCTTTACGACCAGCGTTTTAACGACATCTATGAGGCCTGCGAGCACTCCTATGATGACTTTGATTGGTGGAATTCAGAAGAGTTGGAGAACATCAAATTTTATATAGGAAAATTTGTAGGTAAAGAAGTTTGCTTGCGTGCCTTTCGCATTTTTCACACTTTTTATAGAACAATTACTAATCTTTGCCTGATAATATGAACAAAAGAAATAACGAGAAATCCTCCTCTGCCGCATTCTTTGTTTGTATGTTCCTAGTTTGCCTATTTCTTTTAAGTTGTTTATCAGAGAGTGCATTTTCAGTAAAACAACAAAAAGAACTGCCTTTAGGTGAAGAGGGAATAACCGAGAAAGATATTTCACTAAGAGTGATAGAATACAAGTTTACGGACGGCTATTATACCAATATGTACTCAGTGGCCTTTCCGAAAGACTCAAAATTACTCTGGATAAAGTTTGCGGCAGCAAACAGGGGCAAACTAAAAGAAAAGATCCCTGGCTACTCCGATGTGATCTTAAGGTACGAGGGAGATGAAAAAAATCCAGACTGGAGCATGTACAGAAATAATGTATTCTTCGACGGAGAACGTAGAGAGGAAATCAAGTGGTACGAAGGAGGTGAACTGGTTTCTCCGAATGTTTCTAGAGAAGGCTGGGTTTATTATACAGTCCACAAAGATTTCGATACAAAAGAAGCTAAAATCTCTGTGTGGGGGATGATTTGGAGATTGGAGTGACTTCTCTCGCTGCTATGAATGTAGGGCATTCTAAAAAGTGTCATTGGAATCTCTGTTGTTTTTTTTGTAATTTTAGGAAATAACATAAAGCATAAAACAGCCATCTTTGTTTTTCGAGGGGGCGGGCCCTAAGATTTGCAGTTCTCGCTCTTCAACTTATCATCCAAAAGCAGCGCTCCAGGGAATTGACACTTCAAAGCAATAAGACATTAGGTGAGAACTTGATAGAGCGAAAAGAAAGTCGTTTGTTGGGCTTGAAGAGTTTAATCCTGCGGGGTAAGATGGACTTCCTCCATATCAGAGTTTTGTTGCATGCGTTGACGAAGGATCTTTCAATTCATGCATAGTGCGGTAACGCTTTGCTCAGGCGATGCCAGTCAAGCCAACTATTCTCTCTCTAATTCTTTCCCTCTTATTTCTTCACAAATACAAAGGAAATTACTAATTTCGCAGCTTGATTGCTTTTGAAGCAATCCAGCAAAACAGATCGTTTCCCTGATTGCTCTTGTTGCTTCCTCTTCGCCAGCTCTAGAGCCTAGCAAACTAACTAAATATCTGTAACTTGGCTCGAATTCCCCTTTCAACTCTTTTCCTTCTTTTCAAACTCTAAATTCTCAATGAGTGCATTTATGCTGACTCCAATCGCTGCCAGCTCCTCATTCCATCCTGTGGTATCAATTCTAGCCGACATATCTCCCCTCATAACTTTTCCCAATATCTCACTAAAAGATTTGATTGCATTGGCTTGTTCGGTCTCTCTCTTTTCAAGCTCTTCTATCTTGTTTTGTAAGCTATTTACCATCAGATTTATGTCCTTACTGACCACGCTAAACTCTTTAATCGGTGTCACAGCATCCGCTCTAGCAGTCTGAGCAAGTTTCTCAAGATCGCCTTTGATTATCTTATTGCTAGTTTCGGACAGGCTAACAAATAGCTTGGCAACCCCCCCTGCGACAAGGCTAAAAAGGTATCCCTTATTACCTTTGTTGGAGCTGTAAACTCATCCATTTTCATAGAAATTGCACAAGGAA